>NZ_JBPAOH010000038.1:0-53400 GCF_050875635.1 Tolypothrix sp. VBCCA 56010 | reverse complement strand
GGAGATGTCGGTATTTTAGTACTTTAGCATGGGCAATGTTTAAGAACAAAACTGCCGGAGATGTCCGGCTTTATCCAGTAATTTTATTATTTAGTAATCCACCGCGCTTACCTGGGAACATTGCCCCAGGCTTGGGATTGTAATCTGCTAATATTGCTGCCAGTCCAAGCTGAATATCTACGACGCGGGTTTTAAGTTTCCCTTTTGTGGTAGATTTCCTAAAAGTTACTGTGCCGCCTTTTATGTCTGTGGTTTGAAGGGCTAGCGCCTCACTAAGGCGACCGATGAATAAACAGATGCGCTCTGAAAGTGCGATCGCGCTTTGAAATAAATCCTGAGCGCAAATAATAGCCTCAACTCATCAGAAGTTAAAATCTTGCCTTGCCCGTTTCCGTTTACCTTCATTGCTGGCTAATTTTGAGTCATTTTACCACAATACACAAAGTTACGCTTATGTAGTGGTGGAAAGTTGTGTATCTCGTTTTAATGCGATCGCACAAGAGTGCGGGCGCAAAGCGCCCAAAGCGCAACTTTAAGCTATCACCTTATTTTATTTGTTATGGTTCGGGTGCGTCCACATCGGGGTAAAGGGCAAGAAAGAAGAAATATTTCTCCCCAGCTCCCCCAGCTCCCCCAGCTCCCAACTCAAGAAAGTCCCCCCCTGTCTTTGAAAGTCCCCCTGTCCCTTGTCCCCATTCCCCAATTTGGTAAAGTTTTGCTTTTGCCATAACCAAAAGAACAAAAAGATGGTAAAAGACTGGAAGAGTGAGATAATTTTCCCCATCATTCTCAATTTCACTAGTTTACTATCTCAAGTCAACCCTTAGCGCTCACCCTTTTATGTTTGAATTTCCTGAACTTCCGACAACTTTTCCGCTTGGTGCCATTTTGTTTGACTTTTTATTTTTATTGGTAGCCATACCCATAGAAGGATACGTTTTGAATGCTCGGTTAAGATTTGACAAAAAAACTAGCATTTTTTATGCCATCTGTATCAATCTATTTACTGCTGTGATTGGTTGGATAACTTTTTTCTTTATCGAGCCAGTTTTACCAGTTAATTTAAAATCACAACTAATCAGTTATGTCTTTTTTAATCAATTTCGGACTAATAATGTCCAGTCCTTAGTGATTTTGATTGCTTTTATAATTTTCTTCGCTACTTTCTTGCTGAAATACTTTCTATTAAAGCTTGTTTTGCTATCATTAGCTGAACCAATAAAAAATGAATTAGAACTTCAACCATATCCACGTCGCAATTTCCGGCGTGCTAGCAAAGCTAAATTGCAGAATACAAATTTAGTGACTACCATACTAATAGCAAATTCACTTAGTTATAGTGCAATTGCCATAATTTTGTTGATTCGCTCTAGATAACTATGTTGGCATCAAACATCATTTAAGTAAGTCAAAAATGTTTAATTTCCAACAAATCAACTAGTCAAGAGTAATTTTATTTAGTTGTTTACTTAAATGATAAATCAAAAGTAAGTAAAAGGTAAATCTCAAAGAGTAATTAAGAGGAGTGAAAGATGAATTTCTTGTTTTTAAAAGATTTATTTGGGGTATTTAAATTTCTCGAAGGAGTTTATGAGCGAGTAAGAAGGTTGTTGGTTCCGCCCAAAGCTTACTCTTGGCAAACATTAATTTATTTGAGTATTTTTTCTTGGTTCGCCTCATCATTGGCTGTAGGTTATATAAAAGATGTAATTTCATTTTTCGGCTGGTTATTTTTAATTGCTGGAACATCTTGGTATACCACTGACGATCCTTTAAGAATCCCCGGTACTTTTATGCCAGTAGGGGCAGTAATAACGGGATTTTTAGTGAGTGTTTTTGCTTTTGGACAAGGGGATGATGTAATTACACCACGAACAATCGTGCTTTGGCCAACGATTTCAGCATTAATTACAGCAATTCCCGAATTTTTTGAAGGAAGCGGTACTGATGTGCAAACACAAATTCCTAAGCCAGAAATTCGCCAAAGACTAATAGTCATGGTTGCCAGTTGTATGATACTAAGTTGCTGGATTCAGTTTTACTTTGTTACGGATAATTGGTTAAGACAATATCCGAGTTTGCAGGCAGATAATTTTAAGCAAAGTACCTTTGTAATTAGAACCGAATCCCCAGAGAAAATACCGGCAAATGGCGTGGTGATTCTCGATAAACTTCAGCCATTAGTAGAAGAACAAATAGCAGGAAGACCTTGGTCGCAAGTGGAAAGATGGCTAATAAATGCAGATCAACAAGTAGGAAATTTGGGTAGACGAGTTATAGAAAGAAACTTAGCAAAATATGAAGAGAAAGAATTGTGGGTTGTTAGACCGCGTGTAGTTAATACCAAATCTGGGTATACATTAGATTTGTTAAGTATCTGGACAGGTCCGAGTTCTAACCCACGCGGATTTTACCTGAAAAAGTCTTGTCGGGTTGACCCAATCGCAGCCAGGGCAAACTCAAGCATTGCCAACGTCAGCAAACCAGATAAAGCCACCGTAGCCGAAATTGAATGCGATCGCCTTCCTAAATTTATTGCCGGCTCACCTCCAGCGCAGCAGTAAATAAGACAGGGGGAGAGGGGGACAGGGGGGACAAGGGGGAAAGTTAGTAATACTTTTTGTTAACTAATCACACTCCAACTAACAACTAACAACTAACCACGCTCCCACTATCCACGCTGCAATTAACCACTATCCACGCTCCAACTATCCACGCTCCCACTATCCACGCTCCCACTATCCACTAACAATTTAATAGCGATGAATTTGGGCAGAATTTTTGTGCTAGCTACGAATGTGTTTCGGGAAGTGGTACGCGATCGCATTCTCTATATTATCGGTTTTTATACGGTAATACTCGCCGTCGCCATCCGCTTACTTCCTGAATTTGCTGCTTCGACAGAAGATAAAATGTTTTTAGACTTTGGTCTGGCAGTGATGAATATCCTCGGCTTAATTGTTGCCATATTTGTGGGTACAGGACTAGTTAACAAAGAAATTGAGAAACGCACTGTTTTAGTGTTAATTACCAAACCAGTCAGCCACAGTGAATTTATCACTGGTAAATATTTCGGGTTATTAACAGTACTAGCTGCACTTCTTACAGCTATGACGGCGATTTATCTAGCATTTTTGCAGTTTGGAAATGTTCCTCATTCCACTGCAAGCATTTTAATTGCTGTCATTTTCTTATTCTTGCAACTAGCCTTAATTACCGCTGTAGCTATTGCCTTAGGTGTGTTTACTAGTTCCCTGTTAGCGACTGCTTTAACATTTGCAGTCTATTTAATCGGGAACATTACTCAAGATTTAGTAAAACTTGGTCGTTTGGGAAACAACAAGAGTATTGAAAGCCTGACTCAAGGCTTGTATCTTATCTTGCCTGATTTATCTCGATTAGATTTAAAAAATGATGCTGTTTATGGTGTTGCAGCGCTACCTGACTCAATGGCACTAATTACGAATGCTGGCTATGCCTTGTTTTACAGCGTCATTTTGTTAGCGATCGCTATCTTTCTCTTTTCCCAACGTGAGTTTTAATTATTAGTTATTAGTCATTAGTTATGAGTCCCAAATACGACAATAATAAATGACTAATGACTTCATCACTCATTAACAAAACTTGATTTGAGGATATTGAATTGTTCCATCAGGCATAATAGCATCCCATAGCTTGGCATGAATCAACTTTGCCTCCCAAAGGTTCGCTCCACTTAAGTTTGCCTCGGTTAAGTTTGCACTGGTTAAATCTGCGCTGGTTAAATTGGCTTTCTTTAAATTAGCTTCGAGCAAAATCGCGCCACATAGCTTGGCTTGAATTAAATTTGCTCTCATTAAGTTTGCTTCTATTAATGAGGCTTCAATCAAGTTAGCTTCATTCAAACTTGCTTCGCTCAAATCTGCACTGCATAAAGATGCTCCCCAAAGCTTACTTTTTGTCAAATTTACTCGCCACAAAAAAGCACCACACAAGTTGGCTCGCGTTAAATCAGCATTCTTCAAATTAGCCTCACATAATGAAGCTTCATATAAATAAGCTGACTGCAAATTGGCTCCGCTTAAATTTGCACCGCTAAGATTTGCCCCAACAAGCACAGAACCACTCAAATTTGCCCCACTTAAATCTGCTCCTATCAAATTAATTCCACTTAAGTCAACTGCCCTTAGGTCGATTCCACTCAAGTCACATCCACTAAAATCTTCTCGTTTAAAAGATTTTTGTGTAATTTGATTTAGAATGAATTCCTGTGTATCAGCATAATTCCTCATGATCCTTACCTCTGGGTGTCACTTATATCAATCGTTCGTGATGATAGTTACTGTATATTGAGGTTACACCGCAGAAGTATATAAGCTGAGGAAAGAATCGAGAAAATATGGAGAAAATATCGGGAATAAATCGGGAAGATACCTGCAAATGCGCTCTACAAGTAGTTTCAAAAAGAAAAAAAGCTGACATAAGTCAGCAAAGATTGATAATGTAAAAAAATTGTAATACTTAACAGCTATTACCAATTTTAGATCGATCCCCAAGAAAAACCCATCATACAACAAAGCGATGAAAATAAACTTTCTCTAGCCGATGACGGCAGGTGCTTCAAGTCGGCGGAGCCGGACGCCAGATGCCTCAAGTCGGGAGACCCGCCCACGGCACTGGCTCCCCAACGCACTGCCTCCCCAATGCCCAATGCCCAATGCCCAATGCCCAATGCCCAATGCCCAATTTTCAAGACAATTGCTTCAAACGATATCCCAAGCCATGAACCGTTTCGATGAAATCTTCCGGAGCGGCTACAGTTCTAAGTTTATGACGCAAACTTTTAATATGAGCCTTAACAGTATCTTCTTCTGGTGGACTTTCACTTTTCCACAGGCTATCAATAATTACAGCACGACTAAGGACGCGACGACCATTGCGAAGTAATAGTTCCAACAAACTAAATTCTTTGGGGGTTAGCTGCAAAGGCACATCTAAATAAGTGACTTCGTAGGTACTAGGATTGAGAAGCAACTTACCCCATGTCAGAATGGGTGGAGAAGCAGAACTTCCCCGACGCAATAAAGCGCGGATACGAGCTAATAACTCTTGTAAATCAAAGGGTTTAACCACATAGTCATCCGCTCCCGCGTCTAAGCCATTAACTTTATCTGTACTGGTGTCACGAGCCGTTAACATCAAAATTGGTAGAGAATAACCGTGGTGACGTAAGCGTTGACAAAGACTGATCCCATCTAGCTTAGGAAGCATCACATCTAATAAAATCAAATCGTAGGCGATCGCCTTAACCTGATCCCAAGCAAACTCCCCATCTTTGACTACATCTACCACATACAATTGGTCAGTTAAAGCTTCTAAAAGCGCTTCCGCCAAACGCGCATTATCTTCAACAAGTAGAATTCGCATATTAATTACAAAATAACGTTAACAGAGATGGGAACGTGGTAATTGGTAGTTGGTAATTGGTAATTATTTTTCTATTCCCCATTCCCCATTCCCCATTCCCCATTTCCCATTCCCCATTCCCCATTCCCCATTCCCCATTTTTTTTACCATACAAGCATTGCATATGAAATGGTCATTGGAAAGAAAAATCATTGCTGTCGGGTTTGGATTGGCAGTGCTGATTATTGCGATCGTTAACATTATTTCATATCAAAATACAGATAAATTATTCGCTAGAGAAAGACAATTAGAATATTCCTACGAAGTGATACAAAAAGTTAGAGATGTGCTAACTACAGTGCGAGATGCTGAAAAAGCTAGACGCAGTTACATTACTACCGGAAACAATTCTTATTTAGAAACATACAACACGGCAATTCAAAGTGTTGAAGCTAAATTAACAGATGCTCAACGCGCTACTACCAATAATCCCACACAGCAGCAGAGACTAGATATTCTCAAACCTTTGATTGCCCAAAGAGTAAGTTTGCTCAAACAGTCTATTGACTTTTACAAACGAAATAAATCTAACACAGCAATTCAATTATATTTTACAGATAAAAGCATTACAATTCAAGACCAAATTTGGCAAATAATTACTCAACTTGAGAAAGAAGAGCAATCATTAGTGCAGCGTCACCAAGCTCGTTCAGATGCAAGTTTTCGATTTCTAATCATCGCCAAAATAACTGGTTATTGGGTTAGCTTTGCCCTACTATTTATAGTCTATTCATTATTACATCGACAAATTAGTACTCGCCAACAATTAGAAGATACTTTACGAGAAAGTCAACAAAGATACCGAAACTTATTTGAAGTTAATCCTCATCCTTTATGGGTTTACGATTTAGAAAACTTAAATTTTTTAGCTGTTAATGAAGTAGCTATCAAACAATATGGCTACTCACAAAGCGAATTTTTATCTATGACAATTAAAGATATTCGTCCACCCGAAGAAGTACCAGCCCTTCTTGATAGAATTCCTGGGCTACGTTGGGCAGATAAACGATTCGCAACTAGGAGACATAAAAAGCGGGATGGTACAGAAATTGATGTAGAAATTACCTCTCACGAATTAACATTTAAAGGACGACCTGCTAGATTAGTATTAGCACGCGATATTACTCAACAAAAGCAAGCACAGTCAGCGCTAGCTGCCAGTGAAGAAAAGTTTCGCCAAATTGCGGAAAATATTCATGAAATTTTTTGGATGAGAGATGCTAAAAGCGACATAGTTTTATATGTTAATCCGGCTTATGAAAAAATTTGGGGACGCAGTTGTGAAAGTTTGTATATAAATCCCCAATCATTTCTAGATGCTGTTCATCCAGAAGATAAATCTCGTGTGATTGCTAACCTTGAGAACAACATTAAAAAAGAATTTGAAATTGAATACCGCATTGTGCGTCCAGATGATTCGGTGCGCTGGGTTTGGGAACACAGTTTTCCGATTAAAAATAGGTTAGGAAAAATTTATCGTCGAGCCGTAGTTACACAAGATATCACTGAACGAAAGCGGGCAGAAGAAGTTCAGCGAAATTTAGAAAAAGAACTTGAATTAAATGAATTGAAGATTCGCTTCTTTTCAATGGTTTCTCATGAGTTTCGCACTCCTTTAAGTACTATTTTAATTTCCGCGCAAGTTTTGGAGAACTCTAATAAAGAATGGTCGGAAGAGAAAAAGCTGAAAAATCTTCATCGAATTCAATCTTCGGCGAAAACGATGACACAATTGTTAACAGATATTCTGACTTTAACGAGAGCGGAAGCTGGGAAGTTAGAATTTCGACCGCAACCTTTAGATTTAGAAGATTTTTGCTTTTCCTTATTAGAAGAAATCAAGTTTAGTACTCGCGCTGAAAAAGACATACTTTTTGTCAGCAAATGTTCTCAAAGAATCGCTTGGATGGATGAAAGAATGTTGCGTTCGATTGTAACTAATTTGGTTGATAATGCCATCAAGTATTCACCAGATGATAGCCAAATTTATTTCACATTAGCAGATGAATCAGGACAAGCTATTTTTCAAATACAAGACCAAGGAATAGGAATTTGTCAAGAAGAGGAAGAACAACTTTATCAAGCTTTTCAAAGAGGGGAAAATGTCGGTGATGTGACTGGGACTGGTTTAGGATTAGCTGTGGTGAAAAAGTGTGTGGAATTACACGGTGGTAGTATTAAGCTAGAAAGTAAAGTTGGGGTTGGTACTACTTTTACTGTCAAAATTCCTTGGAAGAGTGATTTGGGGGAAGTTAAGCGCTCTCTGCACTGACTACAAAAATATGTATTTAGAAGTATTGTTGAAGTGAGTAAATCTGGCAAAATGAAAAATAAGCTTTCCGATGTGAAAATTTACTTGATTAATTAATATTAGTGAGAAATTAAATATGATTCAAGCTTGGCTGTGGACTGGTGTCATTGGTATGGCTTTCGGTGGAATTTTTTTTGGATTTGGCGCACACAATGCTAAAAATGAGCAGTGGAAAATATTATATACACTGAATTTCTTTATTTGCTTGATTGCTGCTGGACTTTATCTAGCTATGGCACTTAAACAAGGTGTTAATATTATTAACGATCGCCCTACTTATTGGGTACGATATGTAACTTGGTTTTTGTCAACTCCGCTGTTGCTGCTGGATCTGACTTTTTTAGGCAGAACTAGTTTACCAATTACTGGTAGCTTGTTAGGAGCAAATGCCTATATGATTGCTACTGGTTTTGTAGCGACGATTTCACCCAAACCTATTAGCTATATCTGGTATATTGTTAGTTGCGCTGCTTATCTTGCAGTTGCTTATATGTTGTTAAATCAGTATCGGATTGAGGCTGAACGCAATCACCCAAAATCAAAGCAAGCATTCCGTAAGTTGGTGACTGTGCATTTAGTGTTGTGGACGCTTTATCCAGTTGTGTGGATTTTAGGAACAGAGGGGTTTAACGTTTTTGCTCAAGGTGCGGAAACAATGTTTTTTACATTGCTTGATTTAGCCTCTAAAGTCGGTTTTGGCTTTTTGTCTTTAAATACTTTACATAATATAGAGCAAGCTAGAGAGCAAAGACGCGAATTTATTAACACTTCTTTGTAAATGTAACAGGAATGAGCGCAAAACAGATCGTAAGTAGGGATAATTCATGAATTATCCCTACCAAAATTAAGGAACTGGCAGGTTTTTTGCGTAAGTCCTATGTAAGTAAAAAAATTGGCGTTGCTTTTTTACGGGATAATTTTGCAATATATGTTGATATCAACGTATTGTAGAGACGTTCTGCCGATTGTAGAGACGTTCTAGTAGAACGTCTCTACGATTTTCGTCAAAAATTTATATGGACGGTTGCGATCGCCCGAAGCGGTATCTCCAGAATAGATTACCCTAAATGTAGGTTAATATTGGACAAAAAATTCCCACTCCTTTGATTTAACCTGTGAAAATGCAAGACAAGGAATCGGACTACCAACTAGAAAGCGATCGCTCGACATCCCCAGATTATCAGCAAGAAGATATCTTTCCTGGCAATGGGGAAATGAGTCTGATGATGCGGACTCTCGATTGGTCAGTTACACCAATCGGTTCTGTTAAGCATTGGAATCAGAGTTTGCGTACTTCTCTGAGTATTTGCTTATCCTCTCGATTCCCAATTTTGATTTGGTGGGGTAAGGAATTGGTCATGCTTTATAACGATGCTTACCGTCCAATTCTGGGAGCGACTAAACATCCGCAAGCTTTAGGTCAAGCAGGACGGGAGTGTTGGGCAGAAATATGGGATATCATCGGACCGATGCTCGAAGGTGTGATGATTACAGGCAATGCTACTTGGTCTGACGATCAGTTACTCTTAATAGACCGCAATGGTTATCTTGAGGAATGCTACTTCACTTTTTCTTATAGTCCCATCCGAGATGAAACAGGTGGTATAGGTGGGGTTTTTACTGCTGTTACAGAAACAACTCAGCGGGTTTTGAGCGAACGACGGTTACGCACTCTGCGGGAGTTAGCCGCAAAAACTTCCCAAGCGAAGACTGTTGAAGAAGCTTGCGAACTCAGTATGGAAACTTTAGCTGATAATGTCGCTGATATTCCCTTTGCTTTAATTTATTTGCTGGATGAAGCAGGTAAACAAGCTAAGTTGATAAAAGCAGGGGGATTAGCACCTCAAGAAATAGCTTGCCAAGAAACTTTAGATTTATTGTCAGATGATACACACAGCTTCCCGTTGGTAAAAGTTGTGCGGACAGGTGAACCAGAGCGGGTAGATAATTGGGGTGTCTCTAGCTATGCAGACTTAGCTGACTCGGCATTAATATTACCGATAACCCAAGCAAATCAGGATCTTCCTGCGGGTTTACTGGTAGTTGGAATCAATCCGCGACGTGCTTTAGATGAAGAGTATAGCGGTTTTTTTCAGTTGATTGCGGGTAATATTGCAACAGCGATCGCTAATGCTTGTGCCTATGAAACAGAACGAAAACGAGCGGAAGCGCTAACTGAGTTAGACCGGGCAAAAACGACTTTTTTTAGCAATATTAGCCATGAGTTTCGCACGCCGCTAACGTTAATTATCTCACCTTTAGAGGAAATGTTGGGCGATCGCGCAACAGAATTTGCGCCACAAGACCAAGAACAATTGCAATTAATACATCGCAACTCACAGCGCTTGCTGAAATTGGTCAACAGTCTCCTAGATTTCTCGCGCATTGAGGCAGGACGAGTCCAAGCTGTATATGAACCAATTGATATTTCCGCGTTCACTGCTGAACTTGCTAGCTTGTTTCGCTCAGTAATTGAAGCAGCGGGTATGCGCTTAATAGTACAATGTCCACCTCTGCGTTCATCAGTGTACGTAGACCGCCAAATGTGGGAAAAGATTGTGCTGAATTTGCTCTCCAACGCCTTTAAGTTTACCTTCCAAGGAGAGATAACCGTAACATTGCGCGATTGCCAAAATCACGTCGAGTTAGAAATAAGCGATACCGGCACAGGCATCCCCGAATCAGAAATACCCCATTTATTCGAGCGTTTCCACCGAGTAGAAGGTGCGAAGGGACGTAGTTTTGAAGGGTCTGGAATTGGTTTATCGTTAGTCCACGAATTAGTAAAACTACACGGCGGCACCATCACTGTAAGTAGCATTGTTGACCAAGGAACCAGCTTTGTAGTATCTATTCCCACAGGATACGC
This sequence comes from Tolypothrix sp. VBCCA 56010, assembly GCF_050875635.1. Classification (NCBI taxonomy): domain Bacteria; kingdom Bacillati; phylum Cyanobacteriota; class Cyanophyceae; order Nostocales; family Tolypothrichaceae; genus Tolypothrix; species Tolypothrix sp. VBCCA 56010. The sequence continues at coordinate 42,775 of NZ_JBPAOH010000038.1, read as the reverse complement.
TCACTTACCAAGCGTTAACATTGACGCAATTAATACATTACCATCAACCGCAGTCGGGGCTGCCTCCTACGTTGAAGAAGCCTTGCGGTGGTTGCCAGCAGAAGGGACTGGGGACTGGGGGGACAGGGGGACAGGGGGGCAGGGGGGCAGGGGGGAGAGGAATTTTACCAATGACGGCAGATGCTTCAACGGAGGGAACCTCCGCAACGCACTGCCTCCCCAATGCCCAATGCCCTATGCCCAATGCCCAATTCCCAATGCCCAATGCCCAATGCCCTATGCCCAATCCTCAATATCCCGTATTCTCCTTGTCGATGATAATGCAGATATGCGCGATTATGTCAAGCGTATGCTTCAGCAAAATTATCAGGTAGAAGCGGTAGGAGATGGATTAGCTGCTTTAGCCGCTATTCGGCAGCAGCCTTTTGATTTAGTTTTAACTGATATTATGATGCCAGGACTCGATGGTTTTGAGTTGTTGCGGCAACTGCGTCAAGATCCACTCACCAAAGAGATACCGATTATCTTGCTGTCTGCCCGTGCTGGGGAAGAGTCGCGAATTGAGGGGTTAGAATTCGGCGCTGACGATTACTTAGTTAAACCTTTCTCTGGTCGTGAACTGCTGGCGCGTGTCGAGGCTACTATAAAATTGAGCAGAATGCGCCAGAGCATGAAGCAAGTGCTGCAAGATGCCAACGAGCATTTAACGAACGTTCTGGAAAACATGACCGATGCTTTTGTTGCTCTGGATCGCGAATTTAGAATCACTTATGTGAACCAACAGACAGCAAGGCTCAACAATATGCAGCCAGAGGAAATAATTGGCAAAACTCACTGGGAAATGTGGTCTTGGTCAGTTGGTACAATAATTGAGCAAAAATATCGTCAAGCTTTTGCAGAGCAAATTCCGGTACATTTTGAGGTACTGTACGAACCATTAATGATATGGTTGGAAGTTCATGCTTATCCATCAGCAGAAGGAATGGGTATTTATTTCCGCGATATTACTACTCGTAAGGCTGCGGAAACATCATTGCAAAATGCCCTGCAAAGGTTAAACTTTCATGTAGAAAACTCGCCTTTGGCGGTGATTGAGTGGGATCGTGAATTTCGTGTCTCTCGTTGGTCGGTGGAAGCTGAACGAATTTTTGGCTGGCAAGCATCAGAAGTAATCGGTAAAAATTTCCAAGACTGGCAGTTTGTCTTTACGGAAGATTTAGAAGTTGTTACAGATGCGGTGACTCAACTAACTGGCGGAGTAAAAAATAGTAATATTTGTTACAATCGCAATTACACCAAAGATAATTCAATTGTTTACTGTGAGTGGTATAGCTCGACTTTATTTGATGAATCCGGCAAGCTAGTTTCAGTGCTATCACTAGTTTTGGATGTAACCGAACGCAAAGGTATGGAAGCCGCATTACGGGAAAGTGAGAAACGATTCCGGGAAATGGCGGATGCATCTCCTAATTTAATTTGGATGTCCGAACCGAGTAAGCTTCGTAACTATTTTAACAAAACCTGGCTGGAGTTTACAGGGCAGACAATTGAGCAAGAAATGGGTAATGGTTGGGCGGAAAAAGTCCATCCAGAAGATTTACAGTACTGTATAGATATTTATATAAATGCCTTTGATGCCCGTGAAGAATTTAGCATGGAGTATCGGCTGCAACGTTATGACGGTGAGTATCGGTGGATTTTAGATAACGGCGTGCCGCGTTTTACATCATCAGGTAATTTTCTCGGTTATATTGGCTCGTGTATTGACATTAGCGATGCCTATCGGCAAGCTATGCAACGCAAACAAGCTGAAGCCGAACGAGAAGAAATGCTCGTGCGGGTTCAACAATATGCCGGTCAACTGCGTGGGTTGACTGAGGCATCATTAACTATAAATTCAGCACTTTCTATTGAAGAAGTTCTGCAAGTAATTACCGAGCGATCGCGTTTCATCATCGGCGCACATCAATCAGTTACCAGCATGACGAGTGATCGTAATTGGGCGCAGGCTATCAACGCCGTCTCACTTTCAGATAAGTATGCTGCATGGCGCGATTATAAACAACCAACCGATAACTCAGGCATTTATGCCTGCGTTTGTCAGATAAATCGTCCCATCCGCATGACTCAAAGCGAACTAGAAGCACATCCCCAGTGGCGCGGATTTGGCGCAGAAGCCGCAAAACATCCACCTATGCGCGGTTGGCTGGCTGCACCCCTGACAGGACGGGATGGTAGCAATATTGGACTGATTCAATTATCTGATAAATACGACGCAGGCGAGTTTACAGCAGAAGACGAAGCCATCTTGGTACAATTGGCACAGATGGCATCTGTAGCAATTGAAAATACTCGCTTGTACGAAGCTGAACAACTAGCGCGTACCCAAGCTGAATCGGCAAACCGCATCAAAGACGAATTTCTCGCCGTCCTTTCGCACGAATTACGCACCCCACTAAACCCGATTCTCGGTTGGTCTAAGCTGCTGCGAACCCGCAAGTTTGATGAAACAAAGACCGCTGAAGCCTTAGCAACAATTGAGCGAAATGCCAAATTACAGGCACAACTGATTGAAGACTTGCTGGATGTCTCGCGAATACTGCGCGGCAAACTAACTTTAAATGTAGACAAAGTAAGTCCAGCATCAATTATTTTAGCAGCTTTAGAGACAGTACGTTTAGCAGCAGAAGCGAAATCGATTTCAATTGTGACGATTTTCGACCCGAATGTGGGGCAAGTCGCAGGTGATGCAGGTCGCTTGCAACAAGTTATTTGGAATTTGCTTTCTAACGCTGTTAAGTTCACACCCAATGGCGGACGGGTAGAGGTGCGATTGTCGATGGAAGGGGGGAGTGGGGAGTGGGGAGTGGGGAATGGGGCAGGGGGCAGGGGGCAGGGGGACAGGGGGACAGGGGGACAAGGGGAGGACACTTCCGTGCGGGGGTTCCCAAGCCACTGCGTTGCGGAGGTTCCCTCCGTTGAAGCATGTGGCGTCCCCGTTAAGGAACGTGTCCGTGGACAAGGGGGACAATTACCAATGCCCAATTCCCAATTACCAATTCCCAATGCCCAATGCCCCATACCCAATTCCTATGCGAAAATTACAGTTAGCGATACAGGTAAAGGTATTAGTCTGGAATTTTTACCTTATGTTTTTGATTACTTTCGCCAAGCAGATAGCGCGACTACGAGAAAATTTGGTGGATTGGGATTAGGATTAGCGATCGTGCGACAGTTAGTAGAACTCCACGGTGGTACAGTCTTTGTAGAAAGTCTCGGCGAAGGACAGGGAGCAACATTTACAGTTAAGCTGCCATTGTTGTCAACAACAGATTCAACTTGTAGTGATTTTACATCAGAAGCGGAACTTAATTCACCTAATTTGGAAAAAATCAAAATACTGATTGTAGATGATGATGCTGATTCGCGAGACTTTATCAGCTTCGTCTTGCAACAAGAGAAAGCTGAAGTGATAGCAGTTTCATCAGCGCTGTCAGCACTGCAAATTTTGGCAAAGTCGAAATTAGATGTTTTATTAAGCGATATTGGAATGCCGGAAATGGACGGTTACATGCTGATTCGCCAAGTGAGAAAGTGGTTGCCAGAACAAGGAGGAGAGATTCCAGCGATCGCTCTCACAGCTTATGCTGGAGAATACAATCGCCAACAAGCAATTTCAGCCGGCTTCTCATACCATGTCCCCAAACCAGTCGAACCAGCACAGCTAATTGCCGCTATTATCAAATTGACAACCAAAAATTAAGTATTGGGCATTGGGAATAGGTAATAGGTAATAGGTAATAGAAAGAAATTGTCCCCCAAGTCGTCCCCTTGTCCCCTTGTCGCCTTGTCCCCTTGTCGCCTTGTCCCCTTGTCGCCTTGTCCCCTTGTCCCCCCCTCCCCCACTCCCCCTCAATCCTCGCCCCAAGTTCGCAATTGTAAGTAAACTAATACCAGCGTCACTGCTAACAATACTGTTGCTGCCGCTGCTGCGTAACCAAAATCAAATTGACCAAATGCTTCTTGGTATATGTAATAAACTAATAAATTGGTAGAATTCAATGGACCACCACCTGTAATTACATAAACTTGCTCAAAACTCCGCAATGTGAAAATCACAGTAGTAACGATCGCAAATATTAAAGTCGGTCGCAATCCTGGTAAAGTAATATACCAAAATTGCTGCCAAGCATTTGCGCCATCAAGTTCTGCTGCTTCGTAACGACTGGGAGGAATCGCTTGCAACCCTGCCAAAAATACCACCATATTGAAACCAAGTTGTTTCCAAATACTTAATAAAATCAGTACCGGCATTGCCCAAAATGTATCTCCCAACCAAGCAATAGGAGAAATACCAAACAAATTTAAAGCTGCGTTAACTGGTCCTGAGGTTTGAAATAACCAGCGAAATCCTAAACCAGCCGCAACTAAAGAGATAATTGAAGGGAGAAAATAAACACTTCGGAGAATTCCTCGCAATGGCAAGTTACGATTTAATAACGCCGCCAATCCTAAAGAAATAATTATACTGGGAATGACGCTGGCGATCGCAAAATAAGACGTGTTATTGAGAACTTGCCAAAAATCCGGGTTGATTAACAAACGCAAGTAGTTTTTCAATCCTACCCAATAAATGCCCGTGGAAGTGAAACTACCAGCGGTGAAGCTGAGGAAAAATAAATAGGCGATCGGGTAAACAAGAAAGATGAATAGTAAAATCAATGCTGGGGTGAGAAAAATCCAAGCAGCTACTGTATCGTTATCTAAAAATTGACGCGATCGTGGTAATGTCATAAAAGCTTGTTAATATTCAAAATTTTAGTTGAAAAAGCTATAACCCTTTACAGGTACTTATCCTGGCTGTTTGCTGAGTAGCGGATCAATTGACAAGAGTTTAAGATCCTGTTATTCAACTAGTATCTAAGCATAATGTATCCAAACCTACTAAAAATTAACAAACGGCACACTCTTCAATTGCTGACCAATAGCATAATTATCGGGCTTCTGGCTACACTCAACACAACAGTATTAGCTCAAAACCAAATTACACCGTTACCGCCTCAATCTCAAAGAGGTAACGCTACAAATGTTAACCAGAAATTATTAGGGCAATGGAAGGCTAAAGACCCTTCATCCTCAGAAACGTTAATTTTCATTTTCACTCCAGAAGGAAAATTATTCTCGCTACCATCTAACTCGAATACTCCTGTTGCCTTAGAATTTCAGTATCGCATTAATCCGACTTTCAAACCGATGCACTTGGATGTAACAATACCAAGTAGTGCAGAACCGGTATTAACAATTTTTGAGTTTCTTGCTGATGGGAAAATGCGATTGCAGTTACATGGTACTAATCCGGGACAACCCAGACCAAACGCTTTTTCTGCTAATGCAATGATATTTGAAAAAATTTCTGATGCAACGACTTTGCCAGAAAATGTGCAAGTTTTCAATGGTGAACCAGAAAATCAAGCTAGCAGTCAGACAGCAGTGGAAGGTAAACAAATAATTACCGCTATGAACCGCGCACAGCAAGCTTATTATTTGGAAAACAATAAGTTTGCGACAACAATTGAGCAACTTGCTGTTGGTATTAAGCCAGAAACTGAAAGTTACCAATACAAAATTCTACCTCAAGGTAAATCAACTTCCAGGGTGATGATGACAGCTACTGCCAAAAGTCCGGAAAGCAAAAGCTATACTAGTGCTGTATTTGTAACTAAACTTAATAAAGAAAACTTGACAATTGCTGGAATTTGTGAGACTAATAATCCTTCGAAAATACCACCAGTAATGCTAAAATTTATCCCTAGTAAGGAAGGGGGGCAAATTCAATGTCCTGCAGGTTCCAGTCTTCTACGTTAACAAAGCATGAGTATGAATTCAGTTACCCCCAGCTTGATATCACCCAATATTTTGCCCAAAAAGCTGATGTCAGCACCTTTAAAATTGGGAATCATGGCTTCTGGAAATGGCAGCAATTTTGAAGCTGTTGCCCAAGCAATAAAAAATGGAGAACTTGCCGCTCAAATTCAAGTTTTGATTTACAATAATTCCTCGGCGAAAGCAGCAGTACGCGCTGAAAATTGGGGCGTACCATCTGTATTTTTAGACCACCGCAAATACAAAAACCGCGAAGAATTTGATAGGGAAATTGTGCAAAGTTTGCGGCAATATGATGTAGAATGGGTGATTATGGCAGGTTGGATGCGATTGGTGACAGCAGTTTTAATTGATGCCTTTCCTGATAAGATTATCAATATTCATCCGAGTTTGTTGCCCAGTTTTAAAGGAGTTAATGCCGTAGAACAAGCTCTTGCCGCTGGTGTGAAAATTGCAGGCTGTACGGTGCATTTGGTATGTTTGGAAATGGATAGCGGTGCAATTTTGATGCAAGCTGCGGTGCCAGTGTTGCCTGATGATACACCAGAAACGCTTCACGCCAGAATTCAAGTTGAGGAACATCGAATTTTACCACAGGCGATCGCCCTGGCAGCACAACGTCAACCACAGGCTACAGTGTCCTCGTGAAAATATTTTCTTAGGACTTACGCACAGGTAACGGAAAAACGAACCACAAAGACGCAAAGGACACGTTCGCGCTTCGCGTCTTTGAAGGAGAAGGAATAAGAGTTGCAGAGGGTTTTTGCGTAAGTCCTATTTCTCTCTCGTTCCCTGCCTCAGGTAGGGAGCCGCACAACTCACTTACTGGCGGTATTTTGATGAAATATCAACAGCCAGATTTAGAGCATTGAGTTGAGCTTGTGCTTTCTGTAGAGACTCATACCATTCTTTTTGAGGGTCGCTATCTGCAACAATGCCAGCACCAACTTGTCCCCAAACAATTGCCTCAGTAGAATCGCTCATATCAGTATATAGGAGCGTGCGAATCAGAATATTTAAATCGAGGTTTCCCCGCCAATCCAGATAACCGCAGGAACCGTAAAATAAGTTGCGCTTTACAGGTTCGAGTTCTTCGATAATTTCCATACAACGAACTTTAGGACAGCCAGTAATCGTACCCCCAGGAAACACACCTCGAATCAAATCTACAGCGTCATAGTTTGGATGTAGCGTACCGATAACATTGCTGACAAGGTGCATGACATGACTGTAGCGTTCAATTGTCAAAAGTTCATCGACTTTTACAGACCCCCACTCGCAGACTCTGCCGATGTCATTGCGCTCTAAGTCAACTAGCATGATGTGTTCCGCTCTTTCCTTGGTGTTGCTGATTAACTCTTGTGCTAACTGCTCATCAGCCGTGGGGGTGGCGCCACGCGATCGCGTTCCGGCGATCGGTCGAGTCTGAACTTGCCTTCCTGATAACTGTATTAGCCTCTCAGGTGAACAGCTAATAATTGCCCCCCAAGGAGTTTGCCAATAACTGGCAAAGGGGGAAGGATTTATTTGCTGCAAAGCTCGATAAATTGACCAGCTATCAAAAGGGGTATGCGCTTCAAACCTTAAGGACAAATTAGCTTGAAAGATGTCGCCAGCTTGAATATATTTTTTAGCTTGCTGCACCGCCGCTATATAATCTTCCTGAGACATTTGGAAAGTCGGAGTTACAGAAGTAGTTTTGTGTTCGTGCGGTGATTGCGTTTGCCTTTCTTTATCTGCTTGCTCTAGCTGACTTTGCATTACTGTAAGTTGAGCTAAGTCAGTAGCGGCTAACCAAAGAATTTGCTGTTGATGATCTGCAACTGCAAACGATTCCGGTTCATACCAGTAGGCGATCGGGAAAGGAAGCGGATCAACTTTGTGTTGGGGCAGTTGCTCAATCTCCCATGCTAAGTCATATCCGAGCCATCCCAACCAACCACCTGTAAAGGGAAGTTCAGGAGGCACAATCGATTCTGCATTTATACTCGCGTCTTCATTTTGATGATTGAGCAGACAGCGCAAAAACTGAAGAATATCTCCTAAAGGCGGTGTCCATAGCCTCTGTTGACCCTCTATCAAGCGGGGAGAACCTGCACAAATAGAATATCGAGCTAGGTGAGTGCTAGGCGTAACTGGGCTTTCTAGAAGAGTTGCAATACGTTCAGAAGAACGACTTGGATTGAAAAATAGTGCCTGGAAGACTTGCGCTCCACTTAGTTTACCCAGAGGCAGCTTTCGCCAATGCCAAGGTTGTATCGGTTTCATGGTTGATAGGGTATGGGCAGATAACTCAGCTGCGATCGCTTCATTCACCTCTACTTGATGATAAAAGGTAGCCTTTTGTTGGGAAAATCGATTTGCGATTTCAGCCATCGTCTGTTTTGTTATTGGATGAATCCAATTAGGCACCAGAAACCCTAGTGGTACTGCTACATAAGCGTATTGTAAAATATCCGGCGCTGGCAATTGCAGGTTGGGAGTTGACAGAACTTCTTTATCGTAAAGTACAAGATCGAGGTCGATGCTACATTTAACTTTGCCTTCGTCTCCCCGGATTCGACCTAAATTATCCTCTATAGGGCGCAACACTTGCTCATGCAGCTCAAGTGCTTGTAAACTTGTCTTTACTAAGCAGGCACCATTGAGATAAGGTGTTGCAGTCGTTTTGGTAATGGCTGGGTTTTCGTATACTGGAGATACAGCCAATATCTGTACCTGTTGATTGAGAGCTTTTAACGCTTTGACCAGGTTGGACTTAGCTTCATAGTTAGAACCAAAAGTAATTAAAGCAAGAAACACTTCGGCTATTCTCTAGTTGGTGTGATAAGGTTTGGTTATGTCGCTTACATAAAGAGGCGATCGCCACACCGATTTGTAGAAGTATCCAACGCCTAGGAAAACTGAGTCAGACCTATATACTTCCATAGGTGGAACTAAATGTAAAATATAGTATAAGCTATCGTTTGCTTAATTAAATTCGCATATGAAGAGCGCTTAACGTGCGGCTTGGCGCAGTGTCGTTGATGCACTTTAGGTTTATTTGTACAGTGCGTAAGTCTTTTGTCCAAAGTCTAAAAGACTTACGCGATTCCATCCTAACTTTTGTTTTGCAAGTGAATGTCCTCCTAGTCCTAAAGCCATAACTGTTTGTGCTATAAATTTACGGCTAGCCGCACCTTTTAATTGTTCTGCGGTTTCCTTCAATATTTTTTTCAGTGAATCCGTTAATTGTATAGACACCTCTGGACACCCAAAAATTCAATCATTATTAAATGGGGGAGGGAGAGGCTGCCGGCGGCAGCCTCTCTATCCCCCTTACAATGATTATTATTTTAATTATTTGTATATTTTATTTTCTGGAAGTCCCTAATATGTAGCCACTACCGTTTATCAACGCCTACCTACTTTAGCCAATAATTTACCATGATTGAAAAATCTTCTACACACTCTACATAATGCCCCCAACCCATTGGAAGGTAAAGCATTTCTCCAGGCATGGTAAAAACTTCTACACATTTAGCCTGAGCAAAATCAGGAAATTTAGTTAAATCAACATTTCTCAAGTCGATCTTGCTGTAACCAAGGTCTGTATCAGGTTTAGATGAAGGAATTGACATATAAAGCCAAGGAATATCCCGAACTGGGTAAAGCGACCATCTCTTTAATCCAACAATTTGATGAATAAAATTGTCTATAGAATCCTTGTGCAAAGGAGTGATTGAACCTTTCGGACCAATCCACAGACGTGGCCTTGCAAATTCCTCTTTTGTGTAAACTTCTGGGTAACTTGTAAATAAATCTGATAGCGCTATGTTCTCAATAACCTGCTTTGCAGCGTAAAGGGAAGTACCCTTTCCTTCGGACATGAGATTCATATAATCCATAACACTTATAAATTCATATTCTCGAGATGAGGTGAGTCTTACTATAGGGTCATAGTAATTACCTTTTCTCACCTGGAAAATTATTTTTCCGTATTTTTCACAAAGATTTGAGACTATAGTTTGTCTACATCCTTTACCATAGTCAGTAACTATAATTGGGTAACCTGCTCTTTTAATAAAATCAAATTGGTCATAAAATGACCGTAAATTTATTCGTTTAACCGTTTTGATTCGAGGTTGATCCTTCATAAGTTCATATACTTTTTTAAACCTCGGTCCTTCCATTACATCGATATAATGAGTCATATTTTCCTCAAATTAAAGAACTTCACTCAAAACTGACAATCCATCAAATCATTAGGAATGCCCTCATTCTGGTAAGAATTCAGTCCGCAGAAAAACGAATCAGCGAAGGGTATACAATTGCATAATCAACATGTGCGCGTAATGCCTCTTTTGGTTTTCGCTTTGTCTTCTCTAATATCGTTTCTGGTGTTGATTTATTTTTCTCTGATTTGTTGATTATATCTTGTGATGGGAGTTTTAATGAAGTTTTACTGTCTTAGCGTGATTATTTCTTTGAGTCGTGCTATCTGTGGGTTCGCGCATAAGGTGAAATATTGGACTTTGGACAAAAGTCTTAGAACATCGAATTTTACCACAGGCGATACCTACGGTAAGCTGCGAAGATCGCACTCATTGCTTAAAAAAATTACATTTTTGCATCAATGAATATACGTAATAATTTCCAACTCCTAACTCCTAACTTCTTAAAGCCCATTACCGATGAGAATAAATGGTGCCCAGTAGTAAGGATGGCTGAAGTCATTGCCTGCTGCTGATGTGCCTTGTTGCTTCTTTAAAGCGTTTTTACTGTTAGTTATCAAGGCGATTTGGGCTTGTCGGAGTGCCTCAGCTTTGGTAGTGTTGCGCTTTGGCAATATAGTATAGAAATTATCCATCAAAGCTTGCGTACCGCCATCGTCAACAACCCATAATGAGGCGATCGCAGACCTTGCCCCAGTTCGTTGTATTTGGTAGCCAAAGCCCAAAATCTCTTTCCCATCGCCTAAATCGCCCAATTTCTTACCCAAACCAGTTTCGCAAGCACTCAGCACCATTAAATCTACTTGCGATAAATTCCAGTTTTGCACGTCGCGAAGCGTAACATAAGTGCCATCCCCAAACATAATCAAAGAATCCTCAGGTTGACCGACAACAAAAGCCGCATGAGTTGCTAAATGCACTATCGAATAGTCATTCATCGAGTAAATAATACCTGAGTTGAATTGTTCGTTTAAAACTTTCTTAGTGTTGCGAATTGTGCTTGCTATACCTTCCACCTCACGTCCGGCAAATTCTAATCCTTGAAATGTATATCGCTGTTCACCAAGTTTAACTGTGACACTACGTTTAGTGTCAGCAAAAGCAGCAGCTAAAATTTGGATTTGTGGTTGTGGTTTGGTATTAAAATCTGTCAAACTCAGGGCAGTAATATTATTAATGCGGAAGCGTTGCACCAGCCATTGATTGCCATCATGTAAAGCCGCTAGGGGAATATAGCGCAATTGTCCATCGGGAGCGTAAATAATAGTTTTGGTTTTCGCTTGGGCAAGGTCTTTTTCGATAGGTTTAATCAACCATTGATACAGCTTCTGTGCGGTAATTTTGGGATTACTTTTAGGAGTTTGTAAATCTTTGCGGAATTGAGCTATGCTGCTGTTGAGTTCTTTTTCGGTGACAGCAACTGTGCGACGAATCGGGGGACCATAAGGAGTTGCGACAACTAACTCCAAACGGTCTTTGAGAACGAGAGGATATAAAAGGACGGCATCTTGTTGAAGTCGTTTGAGGTTATCTTGTAAGTTGTTTAAATAATTAGGATTTAAACCTTCTCCCCCGGTAGTTTGCTGTAATTGTGCCACCAGTTTTTCCACTTCTGGACTTTTGAGAAAAGCTTCAAACTGTTGATTAATTTGCCCCTGAATTTTTCGTAGTTCTTGGACGCGCTGTTGTTGAGCGGGAGTTCTTTTATTGACAGGTTTAATGTTCTCTAGCGTGTCTAGTTCTTTACCTAATGCTACTGCTTTGTCTAAAATGGCGTTGATACCAACTTGAGTTTGTGGTTGCGGCTGTCTAGTTGTTTGTACGCTGCTTCCATAAGCTTTTAATTCTTGCAACTTCAACAAATCTAATACTTGTTGAGCCTGAGTAACTTGATTTTGCTTCAGCAATAAATCTGCATATTCGCGATAGATATCAACCGTCTTTACATTGTTTGCTCTATCTTGAACATTTTGCAAAAAAGATTCTTGCAATCTGGAAGAAAGTCCTTGGATATTAACACGCTGCTTTTGAATATCGTTAATAGCTTGCTCGTAGTATTTAATCGCTTTTTGCGGATTATTCAACTTTCGATAAATGCGAGCTAAACCAGCCTGTGCTTTGAATTGATCGCCAGCAACTTCAGTTGTTATGGTAATTGCTAAGGACTGTTTATAAACATTAATTGCTTGCGTTGTTTTGCCGAGTTTACTATAAAGATTTCCCAAATCAATTAATGCGTCTTTTTCTCCATCACGGCTTTGGACTTTTTTGGCGATCGCTAAACTAGCTTGTGAAGATTCAATCGCTTTTTCATAGTTGCCTAATGCACTATGAACTTGGCTTAAATTCCTAAGAGCAAAACGTTCTAATCGAGAATCTTTTATTTCTCGTGCCAAGTTAAAACCTGTTTGTGCTGAACTAAGTGCTTTTTGCTTGTCTCCTATTCCAATGTAAGCAATGCTTAATAATCCCAAATCTTCTGCTTGCAGCCTGCGATTTTTTGATTGTTGAGAAAATTGTAAGTTTTGTGAAACTAAGTTAATCGTTTGTTGATAATCTCCCAGTACCAGATAATTAATTGCCAGCAGATTCATTGACCATTCTTGCAATAGGGTAACTTTGATTTCCTGTCCAATTTTTAAGGCTTGATTAGCAAATTCAATCGATTTTTGAGAATCATTAACCGCAGCGTAACTCATGCTGAGAATATTTACAGCCATCGCTTTTAAATATGGCTGCTTACTTTGTTGTGTCAGTGTTAATGCTAGCTTGGCAAACTCTACTGCTTTCTGCGGATCTCCCAGTGTATATGGCTGTGAAGCGTAAGCAAAGCTGAGAGTAGCTACAGCTATTGCTTGAATTTCATTATTTTTGACTTCTTTAGATATTCTCAAAGAAGCTTGTGCATATTCAACTGCTTTTTGCGGTTTTCCTTGCAAAACGTCAATTAATCCGAGTTGTGCTAAAGCCAAACCTTCAAGTTCGCGCTGTTTGGTTTCTCTGGCAATTACTAAACCTTGCTCAAAAGAATTAACCGCTTTGGGAATGTTTCCCAAGATACCGTAAGCAGCACCTAGAGTTATCAAAATCGAACCTTCAATTTTACGATCTTTAGTTTCTCTTGCAATGAAGAAAGCTGGTTCAAGAAGCTCAACTGCTTTTTGAGGCTGATTTAATATATTATAGGCATTGCCGAGAGTGAGCGAATTTATCGTTGCAATAGTTGGATCTTTGGGTGCGATCGCTAAACTAAGTTTCGCATATTCAACTGCTTTTTGATAATCATTTAGCACAAAGTAACTATAACCGAGAGTTCCCAAAATATACGCTTCTACATTGCGCTCTTTGATTTCTCGTGCAATTATTAAAGCAGGTTGACCAAATTCAACTGCTTTCTGATAGTTTTCCTTTTGAAAGTAAGCAAGACTCAACAGAGACAAAGCAGCCATCTCAATTTTTCGGTTTTTAATTTCTCTCGCTATGGGCAATAATTCCTGATAAACTTCTACAAGACGATAATTTTCATTTTGCTTTTGATAAACTAATCCTATTGCTGTCAAACTTTGAGCTTGCAAAGCGCGATTTTTAATTTTTATCGCAATTGGCAAAGCTTGTTGATAAAATTCAAGCGCTTTGGGATACTGGTTTTGGTTGTAATAAACTAGTCCCAAGTTTAATAAATTCTTGCTCAAAGCAACTTGATTGTTTATCTGTCTATTAATTACCAACGCTTGATTAAGAAATTCTAAAGCGCGAGAGTATTCTTTTGAACTTCTGTAAGCTACTCCTATATTTAAAAGAGATATTCCTTCTTTAGTGCGATCGCCTACTTGTCGATGAATTGCCAAAGCTTGCTGCAACACTTGCAAAGCTTGAGGAAATTGCTCTAAACCGTTGTAAACTTCTCCAATATTATCCAGAGTTTCCCCTTCACCCTTTTGATCGCGTAATTCTTGCCGTATCGCTAGCACTTGTTGGAAAATAGTCAAGGCTTGTTGCAACAAATCTTTGCGAGATTGCTGTGAACCTTGCCGCAAAAGTTGTACACCCTCTTGAAAAAGCTTATCAGCTTTGGCTTTATTACTTTGATTGTTTGGTGTCTGTGCTAAAGCAGTTGATATTCTCGGTGTAATTACAGCCAATTGAACGATAGGAAAATTGAGCGAAAAAAGTATAATTGAAGTAAGTGTAGATAAACGATATGACTTGTTTTTAAAATATTTTCGATTTATATACATGGTAAGCTTGTTCTTAAATTGGATGAAAAACAATTTAATAGAAAACTAAGTTCTTTTTCAAATTTAGCAAAATTAAGCAAATAGTTTGTAACAGTTTGTTTGCTTATATCAAGTTTATTTAAACACTGATAATATTTGGTAGTTTGGTAGGGTGCGTTATGGACGCAAGTCCTAACGCACCGAACATCATTGACGGTGCGTTATCGTGAAGCGCGTAACGCACCCTACGCAACGCTGATAATATTTGGTAGATTAAGTTGAACCGAATGAAACCCAACACTAATCTTGAGTCAATAAAGCTAATAAGCTGTGATGCTTTTAATTTTCTCGTTGAGGCTCCAGAGGGGGAGGGGGGAGAGGGAGAGGGGGAGAAAGTTTGATTTCAGATAAAAAATAAGATGCGTTTCCCCTGAGGGAAAGCTTTTTTCAAAATCCTTTACTTCTCTGTGGTAACGTCTTCAATTAACACTCGATCGCGGGGCACCCGGAAAACTTTCAGAGTTGAGAGTGTTCCCCCTAGTGTTGTAATATCGCTGACTGCCTTTAACGTACAAGTCAAAGCCTCTGATGTCACTTCAACCAAATTGTAGCCGTGGGTTGCAGAGTTAAAATATTGGATATGTGCATTACTAGCTGTAAGCACTTGAGTAATCAGGTCGATTGGTGGTAGGGGAACTCCCAACGAGCTAGGACTACTTTCTTCAGAAAAATTGGAGGATGTGGTTGAGCCAACTACAAACTCTACCCCTATCGGCGCATCAAGTGGGTCATCAAAGTTCACTTTTTGATATCCAGTAACAAATGAGTGGAGGTCACCAGTAATTGTTACAAAGTTTTTAATTCCAGCGTTTTTGAGAGTTTGGAACAGTAGGGTGCGTTCAGCAGGATAGCCATCCCACTGATCTAACGCCACGAACAAATCCGGGGTCGCTTGTCCCAAAAATTGTGTTGCGAATGCTGACAATACCTTGAGTTGCATGGTCATTACTTCATTGCCCCAAATCTTCCAGATACAGGAAGAATTGCAAATTTGATTAATGAACCACTCACGCTGTCTTTGACCTAACATAGTTCGGTTTGGATTGCTTCGTTCGGGACAGTCTGGGGTGATATATCGCTTCTGTGTGAGATAATACTGCTGTTGCGCCTCAAGGTTATCACAGGGAGGTCCGTCCCGATAGAGGCGCTCGTCCGTCATTACTAGTTCTAGTAAGTTGCCAAATTTAAATGTGCGGTAGATTTGCAGAGAAGCCAGCGGACCCCTGTTACCCAGGAAAGGAATACTAGTCGGGGTGTATTCTGCCCATGCTTGATTTGCTAACTGACGAAGCTTTGGTTTAAAGAATGGAACTTGGTCAGGAGCATTCACTTGAAAGCAATCGTTGGCAAACTCGTGATCGTCCCAAATGGTGATAAAGGCAAAGCGCTCCCGTAGCTTTTGCAAATCTGAATCTCCATTGCACGTCTGATAGAGGAATCGATAGTCTTCAAGCGTGGCAGCAGCAGGTTCGCCACTGGGTAACTGTAGGGGACGAATGCCATTGTTCTGGAAACTGGTGTCTCCCACTGTTTCATAAATGTAATCACCCAAAAATACAACAAAATCTATCTCCTCTTCTGCAAGAAAGCGATAAGCGTTGTAGTAGCCGTTAATGTAGTCCTGGCAGTTAATGTATGCGAAGCGAACTTGGTCAACCTCAGATTTAGAAGCAGGCAGTGTCTTAAAGCGACCCGTTTTGCTGACTGTTCCTTTATAGATAAATCGATAGTAATAGGTGGTAGAAGGTTGGATGTGCCTGGAATTCAGGCGAACTTTGAGGGTGTAATCCTTGAACGCATCTGTCTGTGCGAAACCACGCAAGACGAATGTGCTGAATTTAGAGTCTGTGGAAATCTCAAAGGCAGCCTCAACCAGACCAGGTTGAGGTGGAACAACACGAGTCCAAAGAGTAATCCCACGCGGTTGCGGATCTCCTGAGGCTACACTCTGCGGAAAGATGGGTGTGACAGCATTGGCAGATTCTACAGCAAACAATTTTTTGACTCGATCTTTGCTCATTCCTGCCATCTTGGGGAGTTTGTCACCCACCCAGATAACGACACCTGTTGCCAGTGAGTACTTCAGAAATGTTCGCCTATCCATTTGCTTACCTATTAGGTAATTAAAAATATAATATCGACACAATAGCACAAAATATACTATGGCTTACAAGCCAAGTGATGTTATTGGAACAAAAATGCAGATAGGCGATCGCCTCCGGCGGGGCTGCGCCCATCGCATTTGCATTTACAAAAAATTATATTTAAATTAAGTTAATATACGTAATAACGTTTAACTTTGCGCCTCTTTAAAGCCCATTGCCGATGAGAATAAACGGTGCCCAGTAATGAGGATGGCTGAAATCATTGTTAAGTGTTGATACACCTTTATTAGTTATTAAAGCGATTTGGGCTTGTCGGAGTGCTTCAGCTTTGGTGGTATTGGGCTTTCGCAATATAGTATAGAAGTTATCCATTAAAGCTTGCGTACCACCATCATCAACAGACCATAAAGTAGAAATAGCTGATTTAGCACCAGTTCGTTGTATTTGATAACCAAAGCCTAAAATCTCTTTACCATCACCCAACTTGTTAGTTAAACCATTACCATTACCTGTTTCGCAAGCACTCAACACCACCAAATCTACATGAGATAAATTCCAGTTTTGCACATCGCGTAGAGTTACATATTTTCCATTACCAAATAGAATGAAAGAATTCTCTGGCTGACCCGCGACAAAAGCAGCATGAGTTGCCAAATGTACTATTGAGTAGTCATTCATCGAGTAGACAATATCCAAATTAAATTGGTTATCTACCAATTTTTTAGTATTGTTAATTGTTGCAGCGATCGCATCAACGTAGAGCATACCCTTTTAATTTAATATTATTAATTTGCTTTGCAACTGCCAAGCTTTGCTGATAATTCTGCTGGGCATAGTAAATACGACCAATGCGTCGCAATGCATGAGATTCAAGTTCACCATTTTTAATTTCTCGCGCAATGCCTAAAGCTTGCTGTTGGCACTCTAGGGCTTTATTATAGTTATTGCTGCCTTTATAACCTGCACCTAAAATACTTAAAGATTTTCCTTCTAGTTGTCGGTCTTTAATTTCTTTTGCAATTGTTAAACTAGCTTGTGAATATTCAATCGCTTTCTCATTATTATCCTGATTAAGATAGGTATTTCCTATCTTTTGTAATGCTTTACCTTCTCCCTGACGGTTTTTAATCTCTCGATAAATAGCTAGTGCTTTTTCAAAGGACTGCAACGCAGCTTCATTTTCGTCGTCATCCAGTTGCTTAGTCCCCGTTTCTAAAAGTTTATCAGCTTCTGCCTTGCGGTTTTGTAAAGGCTGGGTAACTTCGGCTGTACTAGGTTTTTGTGCGATCGCCTTAAAAATTTCTGCTTGACTAAACACCGTATAAACTAGGGAAACAATGAGGGTTGCGGTGATGCTAGAAAAGCGATATGTATTGTTACTGCGGGATTTTGAATGGAAAAGCATAGGAAAAGCCTCCGCTTAACCTTGATGAGAGCATATCTAGTTATATACAGACATATGTCTCAACTTTCCCAAAAATTACGCAAATAGTATATAAAAATTTGCAGTAGAGACGTTCCACGCCTTACGTCTCTACTTTAACCTAATCGCCGAATTTTCCAGAAATAACTAGAAATCAAATTCGTCAACATATGAGCAACAATCGGCACTAACAAGTTACCACTAATTAAAGCGCTGTACCCTAATATTAATCCAACAATAGTTGCCCAAATTACATAAGTCCATTGTTGGGGACTGCTAAGGTGTAAGACGCCAAAACAGAGACTCGATACAATTACCGCTACATGATCTCCTCCCAAAGCCGGCAACATCACACCTCGAAATAACAATTCTTCACTTAATGCTGGTAGCAACCCCAGCCAAATTATGTCTGGCAAAGCTAAGGGTTTAAGTACTATTTCTAAGTAATAATCTGCACTTTTGCGGTAAGCAGCCCAAAAACGATAAGCTAATCCACTCACAGCGGTGATGATTAACCCTAAGGCTATTCCTAAAAGTAAATCTTTTTCCTGCCAATGCCAAGAAAATATCGCTACGTTGCCAAAACGCAACCACAACTTGGCAATTATCCATAACATTATTGCAGTCACACCCATTGCCACAAGCACTTGGGTGCGTGTCAAGTAGGGAATTTCTGGTTCTTGCTTTTGCTGTTCCACGGGAGGGGAGGGGGGGAGGGGGGGACAGGGGGACAGGGGGACAGGGGGGACAAGGGGAGCCAGCGCGTTGCGGAGGTTCCCTCCGTTGTAGCGTCTGGCGTGGACAAGGGGAGCCAGCGCGTTGCGGAGGTTCCCTCCGTTGTAGCGTCTGGCGTGGACAAGGGGGATAAATGCCCAATACCTATCTACTAACAACTAACTACTAACAACTAACTACTAACAACTAACAACTAACTACTAACAACTAACTACTAACTACTAACTACTAACAACTAACCACTAACCACTAACTACTAACAAATAACTGCAAAGACGATATTTTTGAACTTAGGGCAGATAAGTTGATGCCTGCTTTGTGTGCTACTAATGCACCCACTGCTTCTAAATATGAGTTTACCTGTATGTACTTGATTCCCAAGGGTTGGGGAGGAACTTGCATCTGAGTTTTGTTTTCAAGGACGGTGATGATTTGGCATCGTCTCTTATTCAAGCTTAACAGAGTGCTACCACCACAGGCGGTTGCGGGTACGATGACGGCATCAACTTGATTAGCCCAAATGTCAGTCGGTTCGGGCAATTGATGAGTTTGGGGGACAATAAATTGAGGTGCGCGACTCAAACCGACAAGGACGCATGGTAAGAAAGTATAACCTAATTCTTCGGCGGCGGAACGTGGAGATAAATCGGGATCTAACGGTGCGGGAGAAAGTGCGGGGGAATGGGCACAAGGAATTTGAAAGGTTCGCACTATTAAATGACTAATTACGGCTTCTGCCCCAGCGATCGCATCGACTCCTTTACCGTGGCGGTAGTTTCGATCAGCTTGTTCATCAATATTATCGGGGAAACGGGCAACAACTGCGATCGCCTCCGCCCCCGCTTTATTTATCAGTACTTCTGCTGCCCTTAACAAGCTATCTGGGTTGCCAATTGTCCCCCAACTCGCACCCGATGCCGATGACCGCAATTCTACTTCTAAAGGTGCATCAGTTATTACATAATCTGTCAAGGATAATCCTAAAGTGGCTCTGGCGGCATCGGCTGCTTGCAAATGTCGCAGTCGCAACTCTGGCTCAATTCCTTGGTCTAAAAGCAAACCTATGCGATTTTGATGAACTGGACGCAAACCCCAGCATCCGGCGGCAAATTTGTCAAGTCCATAACCTTCAACGTAGAAAGTATTGGGCAAATTCCAATACAAACTTGCACCATTAAGGACATTGGGGTGAGTAATTAGGCGATCGCAAACTTGAGATACAACTTTGGCAACTGGCAATGCATCTCCTGCATAACCGCCAATTTCTGCCCCAACGCCAGTTGGTACAATTAAGATAGCAGTATATGGACGAATCAATTCAAAATTCAAAGTTATTAGCTAACAGTTACAACAGCTTCAACAGTGCATGATTCTTTTTCAACATCTACAGAAGTAATTGCCCATCTCAGAGGTTCTCCCTCTTTTTGCAACTCTGTCTCAATTGCTTTTTGTAATTCTGAAGGAGTTTCTTGCAAGTCAATTTCTGCGGTTATAAAATGCGTAGTCATCTTAGTTTATGCTTGATTAGTGTTTGAGCGTGAATAGCTTGATTAAGACTTAACTGCAATACTGCTGAAATAATTTTTAGTCGTTAACATATAGTAGTTAGTCAAATTTTTTCCCAACTAACAATTAACAACTAACATTTATCATCCTTTACCAAATTGTAACTGATAAACGATATCTTCTTTTTCTGTCTCCACTTTTAAATCAGAACGCGGATAAGCGACACAAAGTAAAGCATAACCTTGTTTTTGTAAATCTGGACTAACACCCATGCCATCAGTTTGATCTACAGATCCTTGAGTAATTTGAGCCGCACAAGTTGTGCAAACACCTGCATGACAAGAACTTGGTAAATCTAAACCAGCTGCATCGGCAACTGATAAGACGGTTTCATTTTCAGCAACTTGCAAAGTGTGAGTTTTGCCTTGGTGTAAAATTTCAACGGTGTAAGTTTTAGACATATACAATCATAAGGTGATGCAACGGACAAATGTGTTAGTTTATCTGAATTAGTTCAAAATATCCAGATATTACCATAAAACTTTAGGTTAAAGAGTGAGTAAATATGCGCGATTGGGCTTTGCCCACACTTCGTGATCGCGTTTCCTTAGAGACTGTATCTGTAAGTCTGCCTTTTGGCATTGGTTCGATGGCTTGGAAAGTTGACCCCACACAACGGAAAGCGGCTTGGTCGCTTTATTGCAAATTGCGAATTGTCTTTATAGATTATCAGGGTCAATATTTAATTCTCGCAACTTAGCGGCTAGGCGTTCTGCGCGTTGCTTTTCTTCGTCCGCACGCTGCTTTTGTTGTTCAGCACGCTGTCTTTCTTCGTCCGCACGCTGCTTTTGTTGTTCAGCACGCTGTCTTTCCTCGTCCGCACGCTGCTTTTGTTGTTCAGCCAATTCTTGCGGTGTCGGCACTAACTGCCCTTGTGCCGTAAAATAGCGTAATTGATTGTCCTGCACACCCAAATATAAATCTAACTGCTGACTCCATAACCAACCTTGGGGATTCGCTTCTATTGGTTGGTAATGAGCGTCTACTAAATGAAACCCCACAAATTCTAAATTATCAGGGTCAAACCAAAAATACTCTGGTGTGCGAAAGATATCTTGATAGATTTGTTTTTTTAAGCCTTTGTCTGTGGCTTTTGTGGAAGATGAAAGCAACTCGACAATGATATTCGGATATTTACCATCTTCTTGCCAAATCACCCAACTTTTGCGCGGTTTTTTTTCGCATCCAAGCACCACAAAAAAGTCTGGACCGCGAAATTCTTCTGATTTTAGCTGACGTTGGCTGTAGTAAATTGTCAAATTTCCTGCCGCATAAAAATCATTGCGATTTTGCCACCACAAGTCTAAGCATTGTAATAACAGAATAATTTGGCGTAGATGTAAATCGCTTTCCAATGGTGGTTCGTCACTGTAGATATCTCCTGGTGGAAATATTATATCTTCTGCTGGTTCTAATTCTTGGGCAACTGACATAACTTTCTTGGGGCTAAGGGTGAGACGATCGGATGAACACCTGCGGGTGGATGCACAGATGTAATTACTATCATAGGGGTTGCTGATTTATAGTTATGTGCGATCGCATTTTAAACAAAACATCCTGAGACTGGTTTGATGCGTGCTTGTGTTCGGGGGTTTTACCAGAGTTCTATAATAATCATAGAGAAATTAGTTAAATTTGTTTACTATAAATATGCGCGATCGCGTTTCTTTAGAGACTGTATCTGTAAGTCTGCCTTTTGGCATTGGTTCCATGTCGTGGAAAGTTGACCCCACAGAACGGAAAGCCGCTTGGTCGCTTTATGTCGAATTGGTGACGCGCATTGCTGTGCAACCATTGTCAGTTGACCAGGGTTTGGTACGAGAAGCGATGAACTCTCTTTATAGTTTATTTGGCACAACCCGCGAAGTTCTCAAAGCAGCAGGTCCCGATGTGGGTGCTTCTCGTGATTCTGTGGGGGGAATTGCGATCGCAGTCTTGAATAATGGGTTAAGACCGTTTTTGGCTAAATGGCATCCGTTGTTGCAAGCGTGGGAAGCTAGACGACCTGTGGGGGTGAGTCCCAAGGAACATGAGCAGAGTTGGTCTGAAGAAGCGAAGTTGCGAAGTGAGTTGGAAGTTTTGCGCGGTGGGTTGGAAGAGTATGCGAAGGCTTTAGCAAAGATTGCCGGCGTGGAGGAGTGATAAATGCCAAAGGATGTTTTCCTTTGCCACAATAGCAAAGAAAAAGCAGAGGTAGAAAAAATTAGAGCGCAGCTATTACAGAAAGGAATAGATGCTTGGTTAGATAAGTATGACTTTGAGCCATTTCGACGTTGGCAAGACCAACTTGAAGAAATTATTCCTCAAGTCAAAGCTGTAGCTGTATTTATCGGTTCCTCTGGTGTAGGACCGTGGGCAGATATTGAAATGCGGGAGTTTCTTGTTGAGTTTGCGAAGAATCATAAGCTTCGCATAGGTTTAGTTATTCTTCCTGGATGCCCTGATAAACTTATAAATATAGTTCCGAGATTCTTAAAAGGCTTTCATTGGGTAGATTTTCGGCTACAAAATCCCGATCCAATGGAACAGTTGATTTGGGGTATTACTGGACAAAAGCCAAAAACACAACCCATCACTTTATCTCAACCGTCTCAAAAACCTTCAGACAGAAGACAATTTTTGAAATGGGTGGGTTGGGGAAGTCTAGGCTTAGTAACGTCAGTCGTGGGTGGAGAGATTTGGAGTCAACGACGAAATCAGCCCGTTGTAAGAAATAATCAACCTATAAAAGCTGAACCAGCTCAGACTGCAACACCAGAAACAAAGCCTACTAACAGCATCCCTCCAAGCAAGCAGCAGAATGAACCTACAAAGACTGAACCATCTCAGACTACAACACCAGAAACAAAGCCTACTAACAGCATCCCTCCAAGGGAGCAGCAGAATGAATCTACAAAAACTGAACCATCTCAGACTGCAACACCAGAAACAAAGCTTACTAACAGCATCCCTCCAAGAGAGCAGCAGAATGAACCCAACATACTTAAATCAGAAAAAGGCATAGACTATAGCAGACTACGCGACTTACTAGCAGCAAAAAACTGGAAGGAAGCCGACAAAGAAACCTATCGGGTGATGCTTCAGGCTGTAGGTAAAAAAGATGGCGACTGGTTCGACTGGTTCCACGAAAACGAACTCTTAAATTTTCCTTGCACTGACTTACGCACAATTGAAGGCTTGTGGGTAAAATACAGCAATGGACACTTTGGCTTCAGCGTCCAGAAGGAAATTTACTTGAGCGTTGGCAATAAAGCTGACGGCAAGTATGATGAAGAAGCCTGGTTAAAGTTTTGCGATCGCGTAGGATGGACAGTGAAAAGTAATTCGATTGATTACTCACACATAAATTTTGATACAGCCTCCCATAGAGGGCATCTCCCTGGTGACGTTATTTTTTCGGGTCCTGGTTGGGCTTTTTCCAGGGTTAATGGTCTCTTCTCTCGCATCAAGACTTGTAAACTGTAACATCTAAGGCTTTCAGATATTTATAAAGATTTATTACAAGCCACAAATGCACGGTAGAATCAACATTTCATAATTCCGATACCTGGCACTGTGGTTGCGCTAAATATACAATAATTGATTAGCAATTTCGTCTGCGGTTAAAGTATCAAGAAGGATGGCAATTCTTTCGGCAATTTCATAAGAACTTCTACGTTTAGCAATCAAAATCCCTGCATGAGGTTGACTATTAATTAGATAGTTTGTGTGTAATTCTTCAAAATCAAGTCGGTTATGAGTTAAAACACAATGCCCAATAGATACAGCAAAAGCTAGTTGTGTTTGATCTGGTTTTCCTAACATTTGTTGTTCTCGTGCTGTTGTTGCATCAAAACCTCTTGCTAAGAGTAAAGTAGCCACTAGAACATCTACATCTTCATCAATATAAACTTGAGCAAAAATCGTCATTTTTGATTTAATCTAGCTTTAATAGCTGGATGGACTAATTCATCAGGGACATGATTACGCTCGATATATTCATTAATTTCTGCTTGATTATCTAAGTAAAAACTCAAAGCATCAAAGACTTGCGCTAAAGTTAAATGAGGTAAGTGTAGCGGTATTTCTTCTGGTCTAATACCCAAACGCCAATTTTCAACAATTGCTCTCACAGGCGTTCTAGTTCCCTTAATAATCGGTTCACCTGATAAAATATCAGGCTGTCGGGTAACATAACGAGAGTTTGTTGTAGTTGTCATACTAATAAAATTTCTGGCAGTATCTCTGTTAATGTATCACGATTTACTGTTACTGCCAAATGTAACCCTACATCCAACAAAGAATTTAGACTGTAAAACTCAATATCGCCTTAATAATTCCTGATTTATTTTGGTTGAACTTCCATGTTGAAATTTTCCCAAATCCCGATCGCGTTATCATTGATCAATCCAGGGTGCGATCGCGTCCGTTGCTGCGACAATATGATTTAAGGCTGATGCGTGCAGCTATGATGAGCAATTTTACTATAATAAACCTAAATAATTTAGTTAAATTTGCTTACTATAAATAATATGCGCGATCGCGTTGTCTTAAAAACTGTATCTGTAAGTCTGCCTTTTGGCATTGGTTCGATGTCTTGGAATACTGACCCCACAGAACGGAAAGCCGCTTGGTCGCTTTATGTCGAATTGGTGACGCGCATTGCTGTGCAACCATTAGAAGTTGACCAGGGTTTGGTACGGGAAGCGATGAACTCTCTTTATAGTTTATTTGGTACAACCCGCGAAGTTCTCAAAGCCGCCGGTCCCGATGTGGGTGCTTCTCGTGATTCTGTGGGGGGAATTGCGATCGCAGTGTTGAATAATGGTTTAAGACCGTTTTTGGCTAAATGGCATCCGTTGTTGCAAGCGTGGGAAGCAAGACGACCTCTGGGGGTGAGTCCTAAAGAACATGAGCAGAGTTGGTTGGAGGAAGCCAAGTTGCGAAGTGAGTTGGAAGTTTTGCGCGGTGGGTTGGAAGATTACGCGAAGGCTTTGGCAAAAATTGCCGGCGTGGAGGAGTGATAAATGCAACAGCCTATGTTTGATGTGTTTCTAGCTCACAATAGTTTGGACAAGCCGAAAATAAGGATTATTTATAAATATCTAAAACAATTAGGTTTGAATCCCTGGCTTGATGAAAAAGGAATTAGACCAGGGAAACTCCACCAAGATGTTATACAACAAATAATCAAGCAAGTCCCATGTGTTGCTGTTTTTATTGGTACAAGCGGTTTAGGAAAATGGCAAACTTTAGAACTTAAAAGTTTTATAAGTCAATGCGTAGAAAAAGACATTCCGGTAATTCCGGTTTTATTACCTGGAGTTAAAAATATTCCAGAAAATCTAATTTTTTTGAGAGAGTTTCATCAAGTTTGTTTTGAATGTGAAATTGAAAAAGACTTTGAAGCTTTTTGGAGTTTGTATTGGGGTATTACTGGAGAGGAACTGAAGATAGATAGGACAGTTTTTTCTCAACTCGTTCAGCCAGACACCTCAGCAGTTCAGTCTATAGAGATTCTTAACTCGAATCCTGTTATTCAGTCACCACCTCAAACAGATGACCTAGCCTCAGAAAAAGGCATAGACTACACCAAACTGCGCAACTTACTAGCAGCAAAAAACTGGAAGGAAGCCGACCAAGAAACCTATCGGGTGATGATTCAGGCTGTAGGTAAAGAAGATGGCGACTACTTTGACGAAGACGAACTCTTAAATTTTCCTTGCACTGACTTACGCACAATTGACCGCTTGTGGGTAAAATACAGCAATGGACACTTTGGCTTCAGCGTCCAGAAGGAAATTTACTTGAGCGTTGGCGGATTAGCTGACGGCAAGTATTATAAATCAGCCTGGGAAAAGTTAGGCGATCGCGTCGGATGGAGAGTGAATAGGAGTTGGATCTCTTACTCATCAGTTACTTTTGATACCTCTTACCCAAGAGGACACCTCCCGAAAATGGAAGTAAGGAGGGGTGGGAATCTCTTCTCTCGCATCGAGACTTGTAAACTGTAACATCTAAGGCTTTCAGATATTTATAAAGATTTATTACAAACCCCAGATGAACGGTAGAATCAACATTTCATAATTCCGATACCTGGCACTGCGGGGTTATAACCGTTCGCTTGAATAAACTTTTCTGCTACCTCCTGCACCTCAGTATCTTCAGTTACTCTCTGCTTGTCCCAAGGTAAACTCATCTGCCCCGGTGACTTCTTCTTACCTTTATTCTTCAAAGAAGGCAAAAAACTACTACCCCAATGATTCCTTTTTTCCGGCTTCGGCTTTGGTCGATATTTCTTACAAAACTGACGATATTTAGCCGCACATTCTTCCAACGTCCTCCCCAATTGCAAAAACGCCAAATGCCATTGAGTGATACCATCATTACTCAAACGGTCATGAGTGCCATAATTGCTGAAGTCGTAGAAAAATCCCTGCTGTATTCCTGCTGCTTTCGGGTTAGCGTGAATATATCGCAGAGTATTTAACGCACGACGTTGGTCTGTATTGGCAAAACCTGTACTGTGGTAGCGCTTTTCCCAAAAATGCCCAGTGCGGTTGAGCATTCGGTTAAAACACATAGCAGTATACCAATTCAACCAGTGCATAATTTTCGGTAAATCTTCTGGCTGTTTGGGTTCCAGCAGATAATGCACATGATTGCTCATAATGCACAAAGCATAAAGCTTAAATTGATATTTTTCTTGTGCCCTCTTGATGGCATAAAGAAAGACTTCGCGGCATTCTAAGCGCGTTAGACGAAATTCGCGGTTATTGCAGCGAGTAGTAATGTGGTAGGAAAAACCTGATTGTAAATTGCGTTTTGGACGAGCCATGAAAAGTCGTAGCATTATTGTGCTAAATATACAATAATTGATTAGCAATTTCGTCTGCGGTCAAACTATCAAGAAGGATGGCAATTCTTTCGGCAATTTCATAGGAACTTCTACGTTTAGCAATCAAAATCCCTGCATGAGGTTGACTATTAATTAGATAATATATGTAGGGTGTGTTACGGCTTCCGTAACGCACCATTCCAAGCTTTTGGTGCGATCTTCCTACGGCATAACACAACGGACCCTAAAGGGGGAGGAACATCCACACCCCTTTTTGCCTCCCCTACGTGTATTTCAAAATTCAAATATGAGTCCCATATATCAAAGCTCAAGTGTTATTTTTGACTTTTGACTTTTGACTTCCCCAACGAAGCTGTAAATCAACAATATACACTATGTAGCGATGATTGCACTCACCAACAAACTTTAGTCAACATTGTAACATTGATGACTCTTAAGGTTACAACATTAAGCCTTAAGCTTATAACATTAACCCTTAAGGTTACAACATTAAGGCTTAAGGTTACAACATTAAGGCTTAAGGTTATAACATTAACCCTTAAAGCTAGAACATCAAGCCTTAAGCTTACAACATTAAGGCTTAAGGTTAAAGCGATCGCTGTTGACTATAGCGATTCTCAATTGCATAGAATACAGATTATTTGTAGGGCACAGCAATGCTGTACCTGCATCCAAACGAGAACCGCTATAAAAGTAAAAGTGCGATCGCTTATGCAACAATATTGTAGTTTTCCTGCAACTTAAACATAATATTATTTCCCTGAAAATCAACCCTTGCTGATTAAATTCCGAGAAATTACGGACATAAGTAAAAACTTTTGCTTAAAAAATTGCGCTTTTTGCTGAACCAGCATACAGATTAATTGAGACAAAATAGCTCTGTAAAGCTTTAAAATCTGTGTAAATTTATGTCTCGAAGAAAACGTAGTTCCCGGATTCTAGAAAAAGCTGAGTTTAGAGTTGCCGGACTGAAAGCTATTGATCCAAATATCAAATTTGATGATACTTGCAACTTGCAAAACCTGACTCAATTAATAGAGAATTTCCACAATATGCTTGAAGATTATAACGCTGCTATAGCTATGATTGACTCTTCTAAAAAAAAGTTGGATGAGATGGAAAAAACCTTGAGTCAGGTTTCAGACAAAATGCTGATGGGTGTTGGTTTCAAGTACGGCAAAAACAGCAATGAATATGAACTTGCAGGTGGTGTTCGAGACAGCGATCGTATCCGTAAAAGTAGATTGACACGCTTGAAAACTAACACAGATAAAACATTAGATGAAAATGCAATAACCACCCTAGTACCGTTGCGCGGAAGTTTAAGCGAGTAAAGTTAAGTGCATTTTAGGCGAAGCATGAAAAATTAAAAGTGACACCAATTTGAAAAAAGAATGCGACAGATGGGTAAGGGCACGGCAGATGGGTAGGGGCACGGCATTGCCGTGCCCCTACGAAGAAATTATGTGTCGCAAACATTATTTAAATTGGTATGACATTAGAGGATGTTTGAAAAGCGAATATAATTCGCTACTATACAAACGAAGTCTGCCTGCGCGGACTAACAGAAAATCAAGGTTTTTCAACCCGCGTAGGCGGGTTTTGTCTGTGTAGCCGAGCCAGCGCTGTGCGGGGGTTTCCCCCGTTGAGGCGACTGGCGTGCGAATTATATTCGCCCAAGCTATTTTCTCATAAATGATTCAGGACTGCTATATAATAAAACTTTGCATCAACCCAGAACTTCGGCAATCTTCAAAATGAATGACCCGGTTTATACATGATAAATTTGCTAAAGACTATCTAGAAGAACTACTAAAAGATTACGGAGAAGTCAAAGCATCAGAAAAAGTTACAGGAGAGATTAAAGAAATAGATGTTTTATTCACTCCTGCCAAACAGCAAAACTCTAATTTAGAAATACTCGGTTTGTTAGGAAGATTTGCTGAAAATCCTGCGATCATAGAACCCTTTCGCAATCCAGCTTCTACCGATGAAATCTGCGACTGTATTCTAAAATTATTAGAAATCAAGGCTTTATTGCGACGAGAAGCTAAGGCAAATAAAACCAAACTTCAGGACTCAGAAATACCCAAACTGTGGGTTCTTACACCTACCATATCTGAAACTAGATTGTCTAGCTTCGGAACTATGCAAAAAGAAAGTTGGTTATCGGGAGTACATTTTCTGCCAGATGCATTGCGGACAGCAATTGTAGCAATACACCAACTACCCCAAACACCGGAAACGTTATGGTTGAGGCTTTTAGGAAGGGGAAGCGTGCAATCACAAGCGATTATCGAGTTGCAAGCGTTACCATTAGATCATCCATACCAGAAAGCAACCCTGGAATTAGTTTACAACTTGCGCGAAAACTTGAGAGTAAATCAACAATTAGAAGCAGATGATAGAGAGTTAATTATGCGATTAGAACCACTTTATCAAAGAGCTATACAGTCAGGAGAACAACGTTTAGTTCTACGCTTACTGAATCGCCGTATTGGTGAAATTGATGCATCATTAATCGAGCGAATTCAAGGCTTATCGATTGAACAATTAGAGAATTTAGGAGAAGCATTGCTAGACTTTTCTAGTGTTGCTGATTTAGAAAATTGGTTAAACCAACAAGAAGGATAAATCATTAGTAGATTAATTTTTAGGCGTTGCTGAATCGCAGTATGAATCCGGATGTAGAGCGATATATCGCATCTCTACAAGGGTTTTGACATCACGCACAATCATTTTCATACATGAAATCAGCAACGCCAATTTTTAACCATGATTGCGATTTTACAGCAATACTAAACTGTCTTTGCTCGTATTCTATCAAAGTGTAAACATATTCGGTTGACGAAAACTATACCTTAATGCTAAGAACCGATTACCAGTAAGACTTTAAGTAATAAAAGTAACCTAAAATTTGATAGCCAAGTATTGCCTAAAAATATTTCATAATTAAAGGGATAACATTCCAATGGAGAATATAAAAATGCTAGACCAATACCGTCAACATGTTGCGGAACGTGCCCAACTCGGTATTCCCCCTTTACCATTGGATGCGAAGCAAACCTCAGAATTATGCGAATTACTAAAAAATCCGCCGACAGGGGAAGAAGAGACATTATTGGAATTATTGCGCGATCGCGTTCCCCCCGGTGTCGATCCCGCAGCTTACGTCAAAGCCGGATTTCTCACAGGTATTGCTAAAGAGGAAATCACCAGCCCTTTAATTTCACCCATCGATGCTGTAGAATTGCTAGGGACGATGATCGGCGGTTATAACGTGCGATCGCTAATTGAACTGCTGCAAGTTCCCACCGTATCCGTATCCGATTCTTCCGAAACACCTTTGGTGATGGGGGGACAAGGAAAGGAACCAATAGCCGCATACGCCGCATCTGCCCTGAGTAAGATTTTGTTAGTGTATGATGCTTTTCACGACATTTTAGAATTATCGAAAACGAATCCCTTCGCTCTTCGCGTGATAAACTCTTGGGCAGAAGCGGAATGGTTTACGATTCGTCCAGAAGTACCCAAAGCTATTACCGTCACAGTATTTAAAGTAGCCGGCGAAACCAACACCGACGACTTATCACCCGCGCAAAGCGCCACAACTCGCCCGGATATTCCTTTACATGCTTTGGTGATGTTGGAATCACGGATGCCAGGGGGTATAGAAAGAATTAACGAGTTAAAGAAAAAAGGGCATCCTGTCGCTTACGTTGGGGATGTAGTCGGTACAGGTTCCTCGCGCAAATCGGCGATAAATTCAGTATTGTGGCATATGGGGGAAGATATACCTTATGTCCCCAACAAACGGGCGGGAGGATATATATTAGGAAGTGCGATCGCTCCCATCTTCTTCAACACCGCTGAAGATTCCGGTGCTTTACCCATCGAGTGCGATGTCAGCAAATTAGAAACCGGCATGGTGATTACCATCCATCCCTACAAAGGGGAAATCACCAACGAGGCTGGGGAAGTTATTTCTACCTTCACCCTCAAACCAGATACAATCTTAGATGAAGTCCGTGCTGGTGGACGCATTCCCTTACTCATCGGACGCACCCTCACCGATAAAACCCGCGCTGCACTTAATTTAGAACCCAGCACCGTCTTTAGGCGTCCCCACCAACCAGCCAACACAAACAAAGGCTACACCTTAGCACAGAAAATGGTCGGTAAAGCTTGCGGCTTACCAGGTGTGCGTCCCGGCACATCTTGCGAACCGATTATGACCACCGTTGGTTCTCAGGATACCACAGGTCCGATGACCCGCGACGAATTAAAAGAACTCGCTTGTCTCGGCTTCAGCGCAGACTTAGTGATGCAGAGTTTCTGCCATACCGCAGCTTATCCCAAACCAGTAGATATCAAAACTCAGCAAGAATTACCTGATTTCTTTGCCTCTCGTGGCGGTGTCGCCTTGCGCCCCGGTGATGGTATAATTCACTCTTGGCTCAACCGGATGCTGTTACCCGACACCGTAGGCACAGGTGGCGATTCTCACACCCGCTTTCCCTTGGGAATTTCCTTCCCCGCCGGTTCCGGGTTAGTGGCTTTTGCAGCAGCGTTGGGTGCAATGCCCTTAGATATGCCAGAATCAGTTTTGGTACGCTTTAAAGGAGAATTGCAACCCGGTATTACCCTGCGGGATGTGGTGAACGCAATTCCCTACGTTGCGATTCAAAAAGGTTTGCTGACAGTCGAGAAGAAAAATAAGAAAAACGTCTTCTCCGGGCGGATTATGGAAATAGAAGGCTTGCCAGATTTGAAAGTTGAACAAGCTTTTGAACTTACCGACGCTTCCGCAGAACGTTCTTGTGCAGGTTGTACAATTAAGCTGAGTGTCGAGACAGTCGCCGAATATCTGCGTTCCAACGTTACGCTATTAAAGAACATGGTAGCACGCGGTTACGCCGATGCTCGTACCATCATGCGTCGCGTCATCAAAATGGAAGAATGGTTAGCAAATCCGGTTTTGATGTCAGCAGATGCAGATGCAGAATATGCGGAAGTCATTGAAATTGATTTGAACGAAATCAAAGAACCAATTGTTGCCGCTCCTAACGATCCTGATAATATTAAGTTATTATCAGAAGTTGTGAATGACCCAGTGCAAGAAGTATTCGTCGGTTCTTGTATGACAAATATCGGTCATTATCGCGCCACAGCGAAAGTGTTAGAAGGTGCAGGAACAGTAAACACTCGCTTGTGGATTTGTCCCCCTACGCGCATGGATGAATACCAACTAAAAGAAGAAGGTGTTTATAACATTTTTGATGCGGCAAATGCGCGAACAGAAATGCCTGGTTGCAGTTTATGTATGGGTAATCAAGCGCGAGTTGAAGATGGGACAACGGTATTTTCAACATCTACCCGCAACTTCAATAATCGCATGGGTAAAGATGCGCGGGTGTATCTTGGTTCAGCGGAATTAGCCGCAGTTTGTGCGCTACTTGGACGCATTCCTTCAGTGCAGGAATATATGGACATTGTGGCGAATAGAATTCATCCTTTTGCTGATGATTTGTATCGGTATTTGAACTTCGATCAAATTACAGGTTTTGAGGATGAAGGTAGAGTGATTGCGTTAGAAGATATGCCCAGGATTGAGGATATTTTGGGTATGCCGGCGGCTGCGAGATAATTAAAGTAGGGTGGGCAATTGCCCACCTTACATTACAACTTTACGAGGTAAACATAAATGGACTTTTACACAGTAGTATTTAGGCAAAGTACAGGTTATTGGGTCGCTTTATGTTTAGAAAATGGAATTATTGGACAGGGAAATACTCAAGAAACTGCTATTAACAAGTTAAAAGAGGCTATTGAATCTTTTGAATATGTTTATAAATCTGATACTAATATTTATAAATCTCCTATTTCTATCGAAGAAATGCACGAATTTTTATTGTTAGAAGAACAAGATTCTGAGATATATGAATTAAGGAAGGTTTATGCCTAAAAATATTCCCTCTCTTAGAGGACGTCTGAAAAGTTTTAGATAGGTGATTTTAATTACGCAAGTTGCTGTCTTCATCAAACGAATCATCGCAACATAAACAAACGCTTCAGTCGTCTCAGGTAAGACTTCGTAATCCGTTGACGAGATCGCCGACACCAGTTTAACCTACCCTATGTCCGCTCCAAAGCGCCAACGTTTGGGCAATACTACAAACCCTTTCTGCTCCTCATAACGAGTAACAACGCTTAAAATCCAGTGATATAGATCAATGACCCAGTGCATAAAATCTTTACCACGATATCCTCCATCAACCCAAATTTTGATCAAACGATTGAAGCGATCGCGCACAGAATTAAGTTTCGCCAAAACTTGTTTTGCACCAGCTTGTTCGCTCACACTTGCGGCAGTGCGGATCGACAACTATTAGTAAACCCATTGTATCAACGAGTATATGGCGTTTCCGTCCCTTAATCTTTTTGCCAGAGTCGTAACCGACTTACGAGTGATACCATTGTAGCCGTCTCAACCGTATGTCGCGTTCCATAATAGCCTCGCGCTTAGGATGCTTCTCGGTAACAGGATACACGTACCCATAAACGCAACAGGAGAGTGAATTTCTTGCCATGTTCCAACATGAGCGCCATTTGCGGAAATAGTGATACACAGTTTTCCACTTGGGAAAGTCCTTCGGAAGCATAAAACACGCGCAACCCCTTCATGAAATTGAGCGAATTAAACTCAATCGCAAAAGCTTGGCTGTTGAACGTTTTGTGGAAGTCGCTAGTTTTACATAGCATTTAATTGTTATCAAAAAGCGCGATGGGCGAAGCCCCGCCGTAGGCGATCGCGCTACATTATATATGAAACCTGTAAGGTTATCCCCATGAAGTCTCTACAAGATTACACTGTTGTGATCCGTCCCGATGACAATAATACTTTTGTCGCTTATGTAAAGAGCGATTTCCGGTTGTCACGCTTGGGGACAAACACCAGACGAAGCTCGTACTGAACTCGTCTATGTTTTTGAAATGATTCAAGAAGAGTACGCATTATATGGGCGATCGCTTCCTGGAAACGTTGATCTGGTGATTGCGAATGCCAGTTAAAGCAAGTGAATTGGAAAAAGTTGCTCGGAAACTTGGATTTGAAAAAGTACGACAGAAGGGAAGTTATGCTCGTTGGCAACATCCAGATGGACGAGCAACCACAATTCCCATTCATGGTAATGCTGAAATTGGTAGTTGGTTGTTTTATCAAATTCTCAAGCAGTTGGGTATTGCTGAAGAAGAATTTAACCAACTGCGGTAAAAGAATGATCGCACCTGTATCTCCAATCATTGCGATCGCACTTTACTGTTAAAGTCCAAAATACCAGGAAAATGCTAGATGGTGTGTAATATTTGTGGAAGCGAAAAAGCAAGAATCCGCAGGATTACTAGAACCTATGGCAAGGGTCAAGACCTGCTGGTAATAGAAAACATTCCCGTGATAACTTGTCTTCATTGCGGCGAAAGTTACCTGACGGCGGAAACCCTTCATGAAATTGAGCGAATTAAACTTAACCGTAAAAGCTTGGTTGTTGAACGTTTTGTGGAAGTCGCTAGTTTTACATAGCATTTAATTGTTATCAAAAAGCGCGATGGGCGAAGCCCCGCCGTAGGCGATCGCGCTACATTATATATGAAACCTGTAAGGTTATCCCGATGAAGTCTCTACAAGACTAATTCAAATCGATCAATTGCCATACGAGCGCCCTCGGTGACGATAGAAGATGCTTACTAACGCACTTAATCCAAAAAGACCAAAAAGTGAAGTGGGTTCGGGAACTGGCTGAACGTCGATGGTCTGCTCAGATGGTTGAAATAAATTGGTTACATCTGTGCCATTGGCATCAATTGCTGAGGTGACAGCAATGGTAAAGTCGGTTAATCCGTCATTGGTTAAACCAGGCAGGGCTTGATAATTAAAGGTGGCAAAGTCGATAACAGTATTGGCAGGAACTCCAGATCCAGAAAGTCGATTGATACCGACGATATTCTGTAGTACCGGATCGATTTTAATAATTACTTCTTCATTAGGAAAGGCACTTATCTGTTCGGGTGTCCCAATAGCATCTATGAATCCTAGTTCTGTGGTATTGCGAACTAAGAGAAATTCCAAAGATTGTAAATTAGCTGTGAGTCCGGTAGTATCGAGTTGTAAATCAAAACTAACGGTATCACCTACCTTTTTGGGGAGGTCGTTGATCAAGTCATTGTCTAACTGTGAGCCTATGGGAACAAAGGACAAAGATGCGCCATAGGCAGGAGTAACTGCTGCCGTTAACAGCATGACTAACCAAGCAGAAACATGAGCTAATTTCATGGATATTGTTTTCTGAATTATAAAGTGTTAGGGATATTTTCAAGAGCTTCTAAGCACCCCAAAAAATTGGTGCTTTTTGTTTCACTACCATCATTAGTGTGTTACAGCGTTTTTCAGGTAAATTAGGTACACAGGTAGGGGCACAACATTGTTGTGCCCTTACAATAATCTGTACCTCACTAAGTTGCAATCTGCTGTATCTACTTTGCCAACTTTAATTTGTAAAAAGTTGTTCTTTTGCTCTTCGTTTATTTTATTTATCTGAAGTTATAAATTTTGGTTCTAAATTAATTTGGCTAACGTTTTAAATCTTCTCTTGTCTAATTTAAAAGAAAATCTGGAAAGAAATTTTAAAGTTTTGATAAAGATTACAAGTGTATAAAGACTATTTGGCTAGGTAAATGTAACCGCTTACCCGCTTTGTCTTAGAATTTAGTCATAGAAAGACTTTTCGTAATTTACTCTTACTAGTTCATTTGTTCGCGTTGAAAGGGTTGGTGATCGCACCTTCACCTCCAAGACTGCGTTAGCGAAGCGGTGCGGAACGCGCTTCGCTTTTCCATTACTTCAAATCACAGCTTCGTCGCGTTGACAATCAAACACTACTACAAAGCAAGCATCGGGTATCAACTGACGTAGAAGTTGCATGTGTCCCTCTGCATCAGACCGACTGCGAAACCTAGCAACAATTACCCGTTGCATGTTGGGAAGTAAACGCGCAATAGCCCAATCATTCAAGCGTTCTTTATAAGCGATCGCCTGCGTTTCTGACGAAGAATCGCTGTAATCTCTATTTTGTGGCATCATTAGGTTGTCCATAAAAAGTTTAGTGAAGGGCGTTAGCGAGTCTCTTGCCGGGGATGCACTAACGCCTCTTCAATCATGATTAAAGTGCAACTTATTACCCTTTGTCAATACTTAACGCTAATACTTAACGAAAAAATAGATAGAACGTCTAGTCAGCTATGGATCTAAGAGCCTTGAGAGAACGTGCAGGGCTGAGAACTTTTGACGTAGCCAAAGAACTAGACTGCGCGGAATCTTCTATTCGCAACTGGGAAAAGGGTAGAACAACGCCAAAGCTTGAGGTATGGCAAGTATTCCACTTGCGGGATTTGTATCAATGCACAGAACAAGAACTAACGCAAGCGGTGAAAAATTCGATGCTGTCTCAAGAAACACAACCTTGAGATCAATTTTAAAGAAACACTAATAGCATAGTTATGCGATCGCACCCCACACATGCAGACCTAACCCCCCTATCTCCCTTCCCTGCGTTCGCGTAGCGTCTCGTTCGCGCAGCGTCTCCGACAGGAGAAGAGAGGGAAGGGGGAGAATATCTTACTCCCCTCTTTGCTTCAAAGAGGGGTTGGGGGAGAGGTCAGCGCGATCGCTTTACACTTAGGTTATCCTCCTGTTGATAAATACCAATGAACTTCTACACAATGGTTTTGAAAAAAAGTGCGGGTTACTGGGTTGCTTTATGTTTAGAAAATGGGTTGGTAGGACAGGGAACAACTCAAGAAACAGCAATCAAGCAACTTAAAGAAGCGATCGCCTCTTTCCTTTGAAGTTTATGAGGCA
This sequence comes from Tolypothrix sp. VBCCA 56010, assembly GCF_050875635.1. Lineage (NCBI taxonomy): Bacteria > Bacillati > Cyanobacteriota > Cyanophyceae > Nostocales > Tolypothrichaceae > Tolypothrix > Tolypothrix sp. VBCCA 56010. Next base: position 5,821 of record NZ_JBPAOH010000038.1, on the reverse strand, counting down.
GAACTTAATATTTACAAAGCTCCACTTACAATAGAAGAACTACGGGAGTTTTTGGCAGTTGAAGACAGGCAAACTACTTGATAAATTTTTTAACTAACGAAAGCTTACGCCAAAATGCGATCGCGCTACATTATATATGAAACCTGTAAGGTTATCCCCATGAAGTCTCTACAAGATTACACTGTTGTGATCCGTCCCGATGACAATGGTACTTTTGTCGCTTATGTAAAGAGCGATTCCTAGAAGGCAGCGCTTGGGGACAAACACTTTTAGGAGCGCGTGCCGAACTTGTCAATGTTTTTGAGATGATTGAAGAATAAAAGCGATCGCACTTTCAGCAATAGGAACCACTAAAATGCTTCAAATACACAAAAATTACGTTTTTGACGAAAATCAGCAACCTATCGCTGTACAAATTCCCATTGCCGAGTTTGAGAAAATTGAAGCAATTCTTGAGGATTGCGGTTTAGCAAAACTGATGGAGGAAGTACAAAATGAAAAACCACTATCTAAAGATGAAGCTATAAAGTATTATCAATCACTAAAAGGTGACAATGTGGCAACTTGAATACACAAAGCGATTCTTGAAGGAACTTGCTGCTTTGCCCGTGGAGATTCAAAGCCGTGTAGAACTCATCGTATTTCAAGAACTTGAATCCGAAAATCCCTTTGAATTAGGATATCTGGAAAAACTGAAAGGTTATACCGATAAATATAAAATTCGCGTGGGTAACTACAGAATTGGCATCACGGTTGATCAAGAAACAAAAACATTAATCTGTCAACGTATTGCTCACCGCAAAGACATTTATAGAATTTTTCCTTGAACTACTGCAAAGTAGAGTTGTAGGCGATGTCTATCGACAAGCCGCTCCGCGTCTACGCACGCTTCAACCCGACAACAAATCTGTAATCGAATATAGCCGTTGCCGATCTAATTCCTGAATTCGCTGGTTTTCGGCATAGAAGGCGTCACAATATGATTGATATCGCTCTGGTTCAGCTTCTGGATCGGTTTGCTTCCACAATTCCAAATAGTGACGGCAGCGCTTTTCTCGCAGCACTCGCTCCATACAAGCAGTCGTAACTTGAATCACTTGGGGTGTACGCAAAATTTCTTTTTGTTCTTTCTCGCTCACATGAAATAGATGCGAAACTAACTTCATTTCCTCCGAAAATTCCAGACATCTATCTTGCAAAGTGGATACTAAATTAACATCTATGTCAAGGGGGATCTCTAAAATCTTTTGCCACAAAAACCGATGATGCGAAAGGCTAAATTGTAAATCTCGCTCCTCTAAAGCTGCAATAATAGCTTGACGCTGTTCGGGACAATGCAAATAAATCCGCAGTAATAAAGCTTCTGCTTGATCTAAAAGACCGCGTTCACGGAGTGTGCCGAAGGTATCGCTATTATCTATAGTTGCCTTTTCTACACGAGCTTTTGGGTGCTTGCGTAGCGGTATTGGCTGACGGTACGACGTAGACAAAGGCGCAATCTGCGTTAAAATATTCTCAACTCGTAAAGGTATAAGTCTGCTATCTCCCAAGCTGAGTATTTCAGCACAATAGGAAACGTAATAATTTCGCGTATCTTTATTTTCTATTCTTTTCAGTAATTTTACTAATTCTTGCGAAACTTGCTGAAAATCTGTAGCCTGTTTCAAGTCGCGGTCTTGAGTAATTTGCTCAATCTGCCAATTTAACCACAGTGGGGCATTTGCTAACAATTCTCGATAATCTTCCGGCTTATATTCGCGCAAATATTCATCAGCATCTTTCCCATTAGGCAAGTTGAGAATCTTTAGCTGAACTTCGCCTTTATACGCGAGTTCGGCAATTTCTCCAATGGCTCGTTCTGCGGCATTTGTCCCAGCTTTATCAGCATCAAAGTTGAGTATCAACTGTTTAGAATCACAGTAGCGCAATACTAGGCGTACTTGTTCTAAACTTAATGCTGTACCGAGAGAAGCAACGACGTTAGTTATACCAGCAGCATGAAGAGCGATCGCATCAAAATATCCCTCTACCACCACAGCCGAATCAACTTGAGAAATCCCGGCTTTAGCTTGATCGAGAGCGAATAAAGTTTTCCCCTTACTAAAAAGCTCAGTTTCTGGTGAATTTAAATATTTGGGTTGTTCATCGGTGAGAGTTCTCCCACCAAAGCCTATCACGCGCCCTTGGACATCGCGGATAGGAATTATTAGGCGATCGCGAAACACATCATAATAACCCCCTCCCTCCTTACGCGGTTTAATCAAACCCGCTTTTTCCACCAGTTGCACTGGATAGTGTTTATCCTGCACAAGATAGCGATATAAGGTTTCCCAACCGCTTGGGGCGTAACCTAAGCCGAATTGCTGGATTGTTTCTTTGTTGATTTGGCGATCGCGTAAATATTCAATCGCTTTTTCCCCAGCGGGTTGTCTCAGCGCGTGTTGATAAAATTGTGTCGTCGAAGCGAGAACTTCATATAACTGTTCGCGCAAAGAAAGCTGACGCTGCAACTCTTGCCGCTGTTCTGGTAAGAGTGTTTGCACCGGCACTTGATAACGCCGTGCTAAATCTAGCACCACCTCTGCAAAAGAGTGCTTCCCCAACTCCATCAAAAACTTAATGGCATTTCCCCCTGCTTGACAGCCAAAACAGAAGTACATCTGCTTGGTTTGGCTAACTGTAAAACTAGGAGTTTTCTCATCGTGGAAGGGACATAAACCAACAAAATCTTTCCCGCGCTTACGTAAAACCACGTACTCGGAAACGACATCCACAATGTCAGCCCGTTGTTTAATTTCGTCTATTGTGTCTGGATGTAAGCGGGGTATTTGCATTTTGGGAGTGGGGAGTGGGGAGTGGGGAGTGGGGAGTAGGGCATGGGGCATGGGGCATGGGGCATGGGGCATGGGGCAGCCAGTGCGTTGGACGGGTTTCCCGGCAGTCACGCAACTGGCATCATGGAAAGAATTTCTTATTACCAATTCGCAATTCCCAATGCCCAATGCCCATTGCCCATTGCCCAATGCCCAACAACCATCTCCCGATCGCTATTATATTCTTGTTCCAAAGCCAAGAAAGATGTATAGAATCACTAATGCTTAATTTTATCAGAGGAAATACGCATATATGGGACGTATTTTTATTTCGGCGGCTCACGGAGGCAAAGAAGCAACACGAATCGATCCCGGTTCAATCGCGGGTGGTACAACCGAAGCGAGAGAGATGATACTGTTGCGAGATTTGATTGTGACAGAATTGCGATCGCGATCTGTTGAAGTTTTGGCGGTTCCGGATGACTTAAGCGCAGCGCAAACTATTAACTGGATCAATTCTCGCGCACGCGATCGCGATGTGGCGTTAGAAATTCATGCTGATGCTGCTAGTAACCCTTCTGTGCGTGGGGCTAGTGTATTTTACATCGCCAACAACGATGAGCGTAGAAGTAATGCCGAATTGCTGCTGGTGGGGTTATTGCGTCGCGTACCCCAGTTACCAAATCGGGGAGTCAAGCCAGATACAGATAGTGGATTGGGTAGTTTGGCATTTTGTCGGCAAACAGCGATCGCTTCAATGATAATGCAAGTTGGCTTTCTCAGCAGTCCGGACGATCGCGCTTTACTACAAAATCGGCGTCGCGACTTTGCCTTAGGAATCGCCGATGGACTTGCATCTTGGAGTGGTACAATCGATCCGGGTTCTGCTCCTACACCAGATCCAAATTATCCGCCAATCAACATCAAAATTAACGGTCAAAATTATTCCGAAAAAGGAATACTAATTAATGGTAATGCATACATCCCCATTGATTTAGTAGATCGCTTGCGAATCGATTTATCAAAAGCACCTAACGTGCGGCGTATTACCTATCGCAAAGTTGTTTATGTCAAAGCAGTCGAATTGCGAGATTTTAACGTTTCGATTAGCTGGGACAGTACTACCCGCACTATTTCTTTACGCTCCAATTTGGTAATTAATCCCAATCAAATTGACCAAATTATGGCGCGTGGTTATACCTCAGAAGTGCAGTTACAGCTGTTCCTGAAAAACAACAACGAAAGCGCTTTGGCGAAGTTTCCCGACTTGCCGAAACTTTATCGAGAAGAAGCCACTGTAGAAGGGGTAAACTATGACATCGCCTTTTGTCAAATGTGTTTAGAAACGGGATTTTTACGCTTTGGCGGCGATGTTAAACCCGAGCAAAATAACTTTGCCGGGTTAGGCACAATTGGTGGTAGTTTAGAAGCGGCGAAGTTTGATAATGCTAGAACAGGAGTACGAGCGCACATTCAACATTTAAAAGCTTACGCCAGTCTAGAACCTTTGGTTAATGAACTAGTAGATCCTCGATTTCGCTTTGTGACTCGTGGTGTAGCACCAACCATAGATAAATTATCAGGACGTTGGTCAGCAGATTTGCAATATGGCACCAAAATTACAGCAATGCTTAAACGATTGTATGAATCAGCAGGGTTACTGTAAAAAGTTAGGAGAACAAAGTAGGAGTTAGGAGTTAGGAGTTAAGATTTCAAAGTTATAGATTGAAAGTTTTGAGTTTTGAATCAACAACTCATAACTCATAACTTTTTGCTAACTTTCAATTAAATAACTGCGCCAAGACGATTGAGAATTGTTGCTATCTTTTTGCGGAAGCAGCAATCGCCAGGTTTTGCCTTCTTTTTGAAGTTGTAGATAAACTTCAAAAGGTTTTTGAGGTTGCGTTAACTTGCGTTCTGGTAGTTTAAAGACGAGATTGTAAGTTCCGCGAATGTGATAAACTGGTAAATTTTGAATCGTTAAGGATTTTTCCTGAGTAATTTTTAGTCGATTGATTTCAAAACCGCGAAAATCCAGATTTAGCTGTCCCTCAAGTTGCTGCTGGGTTTGCTCAAGTTGAATTGCGATCGCTTTTTGCACCAATCGGCTAGTTGGCAAAAATCCACTACCACATGCTGTCAATAGTAACAGCAAAATCGCTGTCAAAATCAGCCGCACCATATCATTTCTTCTCTAATAGTCAAATCACGATAGTATCACGGCGGGTAAGTTCAATTCTCTAAGTATCTATGTAAAAAATATTATCCTTATTTACAAATATACCCCTTATGTGTCGCTTGAAAAAAAAGTATTAAATTTAACTTACCTAGCCCTTACTCCCCATTTACCAGACAAGAATACTTGTAATTTATAAAGTTACCGTAATGCATTATAGCAGTTCCCATTCAGATGCGGTACAACATTATATCGTCGCGTGTAGGGGCACGGCAGTGCCGTGCCCCTACGGGTGTACCTCACGTAACCGAGAATTGCTATACCAGATTTTATAAAGGAATTTTAAATTTATCTCAAAGTATAAATAAATAAGTGGACACTTTTCGTGTTTATACTTATAATTTGTCATAATACAAGCACATTCAAAGCAAAAGGAATAATATTTTCGACTTTTGCAGATGACTTTTCGGAAAAATTAATAAGTTTGCATTTGGGCAGAATCTACCTCCGTTTAATTATTAAGCAACCAGAGAAAAAAGCTCGTACCAAATTACCTGTTTTTTCTCATAAAAACCTACGCTGGGCGGAAATTATCGTGTAAATAGTTTATGATAACATCATCATAGGTTTGATATTTTTTCTCTGCTCATTGCATATTCTAGATAGCAATAAATCTCATACCATAAAGATAAAAATTAGCACCTTTTATTGTTTTGGTAGTGTTAACGACTTGACCAAGCCCCGTTGGGGCGGGGTGTAGGGTGTGGGGTGTGGGGTGTAGGGAAAGAGATAGCCCCAACAACCAGTGGGAAACATACGCCCCGTCTTTTAA
>NZ_JBPAOH010000037.1:0-55980 GCF_050875635.1 Tolypothrix sp. VBCCA 56010 | reverse complement strand
GGAAAGAATGCCAATGCCCAATGCGATAGGGCCCCAAGTCGGCGGGCGACGGTTCATCCCACCCCGCGCGTGGAGTGGGCTTTCCCGCCGGCTTTCTGTAAATATTATTTCGGCGTTACATAATTGCCGGATAATTTATCTTAACAATCGCAGGCATAAACATTCTCAAAGACGTTGCAATTGCAGCGTCTTTATATTTTTGTAGTAAGCACTTCAGTGCTTAAAAAGCGCTCTTCTCGCTTACTACAAACTCTATTCGTGTGTCAATTGTATCAATCCCAAGTTAACAAAAAAATGTGTATGTTAGTATGAAAACCTTTAGTGAAATGAAGCTGGAAATAGACGTGCCGATTGTGATCGCCGATCGCCAAGGGTTCGTCATCTATGTGAATGATTGCTTTACCTCAGTTTTTGGCTGGAGTATAACTGAAATTCACGGTCAGATGATTACGGTAATCATTCCAGATGGTTTTCATGCCCCCCACCATCTCGGTTTTTCCCGCTTTCTAACTACCGAAAAGTCAACTATCCTCAATCACCCGCTTCGTCTTGTCGGTATCACCAAAGATGGTAGAGAAATTGAAGCTGAACATCTAATTATGGCAGAAAAACATCAAGGAGAGTGGATATTTATGGCGATGGTGCGTCCGCTTTAGGGTGGGGGAGGGGGGAGGGGGGGGCAGGGGGCAGGGGGAACTGGGGGAGTACCAATTACCCATTACCCATTACCCATTCCCCACTCCCCACTCCCCACTCCCCACTCCCCATGCCCAATTCCCAATTCCCAATTGCTAAAAGGATTCTGCCAATGGATATTGATTTAACAGGTTTGGTTAATCAGTTACGGGCGACTCTGGGCAAAATGGAACTAGCATTCGGGGCGATCGCTGATGCTATTGTCTGGACAGGTCGAGATGGAAAGGTGCAATGGTGCAATGCAGCTTTTGACAAACTGGTAAACAAACCTCACATTTTGGTGCTAAATGTCAAACTAAGTGACTTGTTACCTTTGAAGCAAGCAGGGATGACACTTTTACCAGAGTTTTATCCTGATGTCAAGGTGCTAAAGGGAGAATATGAAGCAGGAGAATACGAGTTTCAAATCGGCGATCGCTCTTCAATTTTAGAAATATCTGGTAACTCTGCCGAACTGCCAGGAGGCGACAAATCGGCGGTAATGGTGATTCGCGATGTCACCGCTGCAAAACGCTTACAAGCAGAACATTTAACAGCAGAACAGGAACAAGCTCAAACTCTATCTCTTTTGCAAGCAACGTTGGAGTCTACAGCTGATGGAATTATAGTTGTAAATCAGAACTTTAACGTGTCGGTCTTTAATCAAAAGTTCCTTCAGATGTGGGCATTGCCTGAATCGTTGTTGCAACCTCAACATAGCAATGAACGATTTATGTTTATGTCTCAACAAACGCGAGATCCAGAAGCTTTTATTGCCAGGGTAAAAGAACTTTTCTTTGAGTATCCAGAACAAGCAGCCTTTGATTTGGTAGAGATGAAAGATGGACGTGTTTTTGATCGCTATTCTCAACCCCAATGGCATGACGGAGAAATTATTGGGCGTGTTTGGAGTTTTCGAGATATTACCGCACGTTCACAAGCGGAGGCAGCTTTAAGCGAAAGTGAAACTAAGTTCCGCCGCATCGTGGAAAATGCAAATGACGTAATTTCTCTGATTGACTTAGAAGGTAAAATTTGCTATATTTCCCCCAATTTATTTAACCTCACAGGATACGATACCAGCGAGTTGGAGGGTGTAGTTTTTAGTAATTTCCTTCATCCTGATGACCTGCCAAGATGTTTAGAGGCATTCCAAAAGGTGGTCACAACCGGTGAAAAGCAGTCAGGAATTGAGTATCGAGCCAGACTTAAGGATAATAGTTGGCAGTGGCAAGCCACCAACTTAGCTACATTACAAGATGCCAATGGTAACTTACTAATAATTAGTGTAGCGCGTGTGATCGAAGAGCGCAAACAAGCAGAGTTAGCTTTGCTACGAAGCGAAGAAAAGTTCCGGCATATTTTTGAGAATTCTCAGGTAGGTATTTTCCGCACTAGAATCGAGGATGGGCTGTTTCTCGATGCCAATCAACGCTGTGCCGAACTATTTGGTTACAGTTGTGCATCAGAAGTGATTGGGAAAAAATTTTCCCCTGATATTTATGTGAACCCAAGCGATCGCGCTGCAATATTAACTCAACTGCATCAAAAAGGCGTAATTAATAACATCGAGATTCACTTTCGCCGATATGATGGTTCAATCCGCTGGGGATTATTTTCCTTACATCTGAATATGGAAGAATCCTGCATTGAGGCAGTTGTCACCGACATTACTGATCGCAAGCAAACAGAAGCTGATTTGCACCGTAGCAATGCTATCCTCAAGGCTCAACAAGAAGCTTCTATCGACGGAATTTTAATTGTTGATGAAAACAATCAAGTTGTATCCTACAATCAGCGATTTTGTCAGTTATGGCAAATACCAGAAACAATCATCCAAAGCCGTAGCGCTCGAAAATTGCGTGAATCGGTTCTTGACAAACTCGAACAACCGCAAGAGTTTTTGACAAAAGTTGAGTATTTATACGCTCATCCCGATGAAGTCAGTCGGGATGAAATTATCATGAAGGATGGAAAGACTTTAGATCGCTATTCGGCATCTGTGCGATCGCCAACAAAAGATAGTTACGGCAGGATTTGGTACTTCCGTGATATCACTGAGCGCAAGCAGGTAGAGCAATCATTGCGACAATCAGAAGAGAGATTTCGCTCGCTTTACCAATCAACTAGCGCTGCTGTGGTTCTAGCGGAAGATGGAATACCGTTTGATTGTAACCGCGCAGCAGAAGAGTTATTCGGCTATTCTTGTCAAGAGCTTTTGAGCAGACACCCTGGTGAAGTTTCACCACCACTTCAACCAAATGGTGAAAACTCTTTTAGTCTTGCCACTCAACACCTGACTCTGGCTAACGAGCAAGGTAGCCATTGCTTTGAATGGGTTCACCGACGCTCTGATGGAACTGACTTTCCGGCTGAAGTCTGGTTAACTGTAGTTAAAGTAGGCGATCGCCACCTGATGCAATCAGTAATTCAAGATTTGACTAAACGCAAGCAAGCTGAAGAGGTAATACGACACCGCGCTCAAGTAGACCGTTTGCTCAACAAAATTTCTCGGCAGTTTATCGACCAAGACGCAGACACGGCGATCAATTTTACCTTGCAAGCGATCGCTGAGTTTATGGGCGCTGAACAAAGTCGTATCTTTGAATATTTAGAGTCAAACAAGCAATTTCACAAAGTTCATGAGTGGCGTGCTGCTAATCTGGAAGCTGTAGCCAGCACCGATCAAGAATCACCTTTTGAGATGTTTCCCTGGTTCTACAACCAGATTCTCAACGGCAACTTCGTACAAGGCTTACAAGTTTCTGGTATTGCAGAGATTATACCAGAAACTGTGGAGGAAAAATCACTTCCAGAAGCAGAAATTATTCATTCTGTAGTCGCTGTACCGACAATTCACTCTGGCAAAGTAGTTGGATTTTTAGAATTGGATGTTATCAACACTTCTAAATCCTGGAACCAAGAGGAAATTAACTTATTACAACGAGTCAGCGAACTAATTGCAATTGGGCGATCGCGTCATCAAGCAGAAGAAGCTTTGAGAGTCGCAAAAGAAGCTGCGGAAACTGCCAATCGTTCTAAAAGCGTGTTTTTAGCAAACATGAGCCACGAACTGCGAACGCCACTAAATGCTATTCTGGGTTTTGCTCAGTTGATGGAACGAGACACTACCCTGAGCGATAAACTGCGAGACTGGCTTTCTACCATCAATCGTAGTGGAGAACATCTGCTCAACTTAATTAACGATGTGCTGGAAATGTCCAAAATCGAAGCCGGACGCATCGTTCTCAATCCAGTATCCTTTGACCTGCATCGCTTGTTACAAACGATTCAGGAGATGTTCCAAGTACGAGCCGAGGCAAAAAAGCTGTCACTACAAATGGAACTTGCACCCAATTTACCTCAGTATATTCTTGCAGACGAAGGCAAGCTGCGACAAGTTTTGATAAATCTGTTAGGAAATGCCATCAAATTCACCGATACAGGAGGGGTGACGCTACGTGTGGGAATCGGTAATGGGGAATTGGGAATGGGTAATAATTCTTTCCCCACTCCCCACTCCCTACTCCCCAACGCCAGGTGCTTCAAGCCGGGGAACCCGTCCAACGCACTGGTGACTCCCCACTCCCCCACTCCCCCACTCCCCCACTCCCCCACTCCCCACTCCCTACTCCCCACTCCCCCACTCCCCCACTCCCCCACTCCCCACTCCCTAGTATTTGCAATTGAAGATACTGGTAAGGGAATTGCCAAAGAAGAATTAGACAAGCTGTTTCAGCCGTTTGTTCAGACTGCAAGTGCTGCCAAAATTAGAGAAGGTACGGGACTGGGATTGACTATTAGCCGTCAATTTGTGCAGTTAATGGGAGGTGATATTCACTTAGAAAGTGCTGTAGGTCGCGGTTCAACTTTCTATTTTGATGTCAAAATTGAACTTGCACAGTCATCTGAAGTTGCATCGCCAGCGTTACAAGAAAAGGCGATCGCTTTAGTTGATGGTCAACCTGTATATCGTATTTTAGTGGTAGATGACCGGAAAGAAAATTGCGATTTATTAACGCAGTTATTTGCCACAGTTGGCTTTGAAACTCGTGCGGCAGAAAATGGTTGTGAAGCGATCGCTCTTTGGCAAACATGGCATCCTCATCTTATTTGGATGGATATGCGAATGCCCGTAATGGACGGATATGAGGCTACTCGGCAAATTCGCGCTATGGAAAGGGGAACAGGGGGACAGGGGGACAGGGGGACAGGGGGAGTAGGGGGACAAGGGGGAGTAGGGCGACAAGGGGGACAAGGGGAACAAGGGGGAATTTCTCCCTCATCTCCCCCCTCTCCCTCATCTCCCCCCTCTCCCTCATCTCCCCCCCTCCCCCCCTCCTCCACTCCCCACACGGTAATCATCGCTTTGACAGCTAGCGCTTTTGAGGAACAAAGACCGAATATTATAGCGGCAGGTTGTGATGATTTGATTCGCAAGCCTTTTCGGGAAGAGGTACTTTTTCACAAGATGGCTGAGTATCTGGGAGTAAAGTATATCTATGCAGAAAAAGACAATCTTGCACAGACGAAATTAATTGCATCTGCAAGAGAATTACAACCAAAAGATTTACTTGTTATGCCATTTGAATGGGTTAGCGCATTGCACCAAGCAGCTTTTCAGGTAGATGCGGAGTTAATTTTAGATTTAATTGCACAGATACCCGATACTTATTTGACTTTAGCCGAGGCATTGACCAATTTGGTGGATGGTTTTTGTTTCGACGAAATTATCGAGCTAATTCAAGGAAATACAGACGATGCATAGCCAAAGCCTAGAGACTAAAGGGAATATTTTAGTGATTGACGATACGCCTGAGAACTTACACCTTTTAGCTGCTATGCTCACAAAACAAGGTTACAAAGTTCGCAGCGTTACTAAAGGTGCGGCTGGTTTGCGAGGAGCGCAGGCAGCACCACCCGATTTGATTTTACTTGATATTAATATGCCAGAGATGAATGGCTATGAAGTTTGTCAACATCTGAAAGCAGGCGATCGCACATCCGACATCCCGGTGATTTTTATCAGTGCAATGAATGATGTACTAGATAAAGTCAAGGCTTTTTCTGTCGGCGGTGTTGATTTTATCACAAAACCGTTTCAAGTGGAAGAGGTGCTGGCACGAGTCGAAAATCATCTGACTATTCGCAATTTACGCTTATCACTGCAAGAGCAAAATGCCAAGTTACAGCAAGAAATCCACGAACGCAAACAAGCTGAGGAGAAGTTTAGTAAAGCTTTTCGTTCCAGCCCAAGCCCGATCGCTATCACTACTCTGGTAGAAAAATGCTTTATCGATGTTAACAGCAGTTATCTCAACATGAGCGGTTATTCTTTAGAAGAAATCATCGGGCAAAATGTCACAGAACTTAATGGAATTAGTTCAGAAAAGTATACGATTACTATTGACAAATTACTAGAAACTGGTTTATTGCAAAACTATGAAATGGAATTTCATACTAAGTCCGGTGAGGTGAGAGTTGTTTTGCTATCTGCGGAATTAATTGACTTGTTTGGTGTCCAGTGTATCTTAAATATTATTAACGATATCACCGAGCGCAAGCGTCTAGAAAATGAATTCATTTCTCTAGTTAGCCATGAACTGCGTACTCCGCTGACTTCGTTGATGGGTTCGTTAGACCTTTTAAGCACCGGACAATTAGGAACGCTTTCCGCTAAAGGGCAAAAAGTCCTGAATATTGCCACTACCAACACCGAACGCTTGATTCGCCTAATAAACGACATCCTTGATTTAGAGCGGATGAAATCAGGCAAAATACCTATGCAACCCGTCAAGTGTAACGTCGCAGACTTGATCGACCAGGCAGTAGCAGCGATGCAAGCAATGGCAGAACGCGCTCAAATTACCTTAGTTACGGAAGTTGTCCCTGCGGAATTGATAGCAGATCCAGATCGGATACTGCAAACGCTTACTAACCTTCTGAGCAACGCGATTAAGTTCTCAGAAGCGGGTGGTACTGTATGGTTGCGCGTGCGTCGAGAGTCAGAAAAGGTGCAAATAGAAGTGCAAGATTGCGGACGGGGAATCCCAGCAAATAAACTACAAACAATCTTTGAGCGTTTTCAGCAGGTTGATGTATCTGATTCTCGTAAAAAAGGAGGTACAGGTTTAGGGCTGGCGATTTGCCGGAAAATTATTGAACAACATCAGGGCAAGATTTGGGTTGAGAGCGTTCTCGGTGAAGGCAGCACTTTTTATGTAATTTTACCATTAGCGGGGTTTGGTTGTGAGTAAGTGTGTATTGATTGTTGATGATGAAGAAGATGTGCGAGCGATCGCCCAAATGGGATTAGAAATGGCAACTGATTGGAACGTACTGTGCGCTAGTTCTGGTGAAGAAGGTTTAGCGATCGCCCAAACCAATCAACCTGATGTTATTTTGCTCGATATGATGATGCCTGACATGGATGGACGCGCTACACTGCAACAACTCAAAGCGAATCCAGCAACAAAGCATATCCCTGTTATTTTGGTAACAGCAAAGGCGCAATCATCACAAGATAGCTTGAGTGAGTTGGATGTTGCGGCTGTATTTGCTAAACCTTTTCGTCCTCTGAAACTAGCTGAACAAATCGATGCCGTATTAAAATAGCTTGCTATATTTACGCGGTGTCAGACCGTTAACCCAATAATTTGTCATATTCTGCGTGCGATCCGATCCAAAACCAAGCGAAATCCCCATCTTGCTCCACAGCCAACGCACGATAGTGCAAACCGACTCGTACTGACCAAAATTGACCCACTTTCTTAAAATGCAGCGAGGGATAACTAGGATCAAGCTTGAGCAAATCATAACACCGATCCGCGAGTCCTTGAACATCAGGTGGTAACTGTCGATAGTAATACCAAAAATCCGGAGTCGCTTTATGTCTCACAAATCGGTACAGCGTCCTTCTCGTAGATGTTGCAGAGCTTTTTGGGCTAGCGCATCCAGCCGACCCGCTGCTACATCTGCCTCAAACTGTTGATCCCAAACTGCGGCATCGAACTCTGCAAACCAAGCACGGAAAGCAGCAAGCTCTTGGGGTGAAAGTTGACTTATCGCACGTTCAATCTCGTTCAGGGTACTCATAACTTACGGTTAATAAGCTTCTTACTCTCTAATTCAACTATACATATGAACTCCTCATATTTATCTAACAGTTTCTAAACTCTTCACTTTTTTATCAAACATATCCAGAAAAATGCTTAAAACAGTGCGTTTTCTGACTTTGATACTGCAATTAACCGCCATACCAGATTGCAAAGGTAGTTTCTTCCCATTAGCTGATAATAACTTACTATCTAGCTTAATTTTCGCGGGAAAGTTATAGAAAGGTCTTTCTTGAGTTGGAGGTAAAGCATCAGAACCTACCCAAATCAATTTACCTGTAACGCTGCCAAATTCGCTTTCCGGAAAAGATTCTATATTAATACTAGCTTCCATGCCATCTCTGACAAATCCAATATCTTTATTAGTCAAAAACACATGAGCTACTAAATTTTCATTGGGGACAACACTTAAAATCGGCTGAGTTGAATTGGCGACAAATCCGGCTGAGTGTGGTTGTAAATTAAATATTACCCCATCCGCAGGAGCGTGAAGCTCTTGATATTCAAGAGATAATTTGGCTTTGCTAATTTGAGCGTCAATTTCATCAATCTTTTTTTGGTTATCTAATCTAGCTCGGCTGAGTTGGCTGTCAATTTCGGCAATTTTTTTGTCATTTTCGGTAATTCTGGTTAAGACTTCTTTGGTAGTTAAATCAAGAGTATTTTGTAATTCTGCTTGTGCTTTAGTAATTGTTGCACTGATGCGTTGTTCTTCTTTCTTTATCCGTGCAATTTCTGCTAGACTGTGGACAATTTCACTTTTACGATTAGTTATTTCACTTTGGCTAGCAGCAACTTCCTTACGACGTGTCAAAATTTCCGCTTCACTTGATGATATTTCTTGATATCTTGTCAATACTTTTTGTCGCTGCTGCTGTGCTTGTACAATTGAGATAGCTCCCTGCGATGCTAAAGGATTCATTCTCTCAAGAATATCTTTATCTGTAGAAAGAATTTGTTTAGCTGTTGTTACACGTTCTTGTGCTTTTGGTAGTTGCGCTTCGGCAGTTGCTAATTGTATTTTTGCAGTTTGCAATTGCGCTTGAGCGATTGGTAATTGCTTCTCGGCAGATGTTAGTTGTTCTCGTGTTTGAGCCAGTTGTGTTTGTAACTCAGTAACTTGCGATCGCGCAGCTGTTTGCCGAGATTGCAATTCTGCACGATTTGCCATTACAAGTTGTTCATTTGCATTTAATTCACCGTTTATATTCGGCAAATTAACACCCGAAACTAAAGCTTTAAAAGCTTTGTTTTCTGATATAAGTTTAGCCTTTAATTGCGTCAAAGCTTGCAAATCTGACGTTTGAACTAAGATACCACTGTGAGTTACTTCTGTAGTGTAGAATTGATTTTCTTTCAGCAGCGATTCCTTGACTTTATTTAAAGATTCTAGTTCAGCTTTTGGGGCAGTAGTGTCAAAACTTAGTAATAGTTGCCCTTTTTTTACTTGTTGTCCATCTTCAATATAAATCTTCTTTACTACTCCTCCCGTTGGTGCTTTAACTTCTTGTACAAAACCCTGAGGTTCTAATTTACCAGTTGCCGGAATAGCTTCTTCAATTTTCGCCAGAGATGCCCAACTGACTGCGGATGTCGCAAGAGTAATTATCAGCCAAATAAATATTCTGGATGAGAGTTTGGGACGTTCTAAGATTACAGATTGGTCAAATGGGATATTCATGGTTAATTGGGAATTGGGAATTGGGAATTGGGAATTGGGAATTGGGAATTGGGAAAACGGTAAAGGAATAAAAAGCTTTTTCCACTACCCATTACCCATTACCCATTACCCATTACCCATTCCCTCTTGTTGCTGATAAAGGCAAAAATAACGTCCTTTTAGTGACATTAATTCGGTGTGAGTACCTCGTTCAACGATCGCACCTTGATCCATGACTAAAATCACATCGGCATTTTTGACGGTGCTAAGACGATGGGTGATAAAGAAGACTGTGCGACTGCGAAAAGCTTCAGCTAAGTTTTGACATACTTGGCGTTCGGAATTATAATCAAGGGCGCTGGTTGCTTCATCGAGAATTAATAAGTTGGGATTTTGCATGACAGTACGAGCGATCGCAATCCGTTGTCTCTGTCCTCCAGATAATGCAGAACCTTTTTCTCCCACGATTGTGTTATACCCATTGGGCAGTGACATAATAAAATCATGAGCATCAGCAATTTTTGCTGCTGCAATTATTTCCTCATCACTTGCTTCGGGATTAGTTAAAGCAATATTTTCCTGAATCGTCCCGCTAAATAACAGCGTATCTTGCAGCACAGTACCAATTTGACGACGCAGCGAATAAAGTTCGACTTTGCTAACATCATAGCCATCAATTTTTACTTTACCTGATGTTGGTTCATAAAGGCGTTGTAGTAACTTGGTTAAAGTACTTTTACCCGAACCACTTTGACCAACAATTCCCACAAATGAACCCGCAGGAATTTCTAAGTTAATATTCTTTAATTGCAAAGCTACATTCGGATTAAATCCAAAAGAAATTCCTTCATAACTAACAGTACCCTTAATTTCTGGTAGCGTGATATTCTTACTATTAGCTTCATCAATTTCTTGAGGAGCATCGAGAACATCACCAAGACGTTCAATCGATAAAGCTGTTTCTTGAAAATTCTGCCAAAGTTGAATTAAACGCAGCAGCGGACTAGTTACATAACCAGCAATCATCCGGAAAGCAATTAATTGTCCTAAAGTCAACTGATTGGCTAAAACTAAATGTGCGCCAACCCACAGCAACAGAAAGCCAGAGAATTTATTTAAAAAGCCGCTGATAGAACTAGCTGTACTAGATGTAATAACATTTTTAAAGCCAGCGCTAATATATTTGACATGTTTTTGTTGCCATTGCCAGCGAGATTTTAGTTCAATATTTTGGGCTTTGACTGTTTGAATTCCCGAAAGAACTTCTACAAAATAAGATTGAGTATCAGCGTAACGTTCCGCTTTGTGTTTTAATTGTTGTCGCACAATCGGAGAAACACTCATAGTTAACAAACCAAATAAAGGAACTGTTGCTAAAGCCACAAGTGTTAAAATCCAACTGTAAAACAGCATGACGACTATATAAATAACCGAGAAAATTGCATCTAAAACAACTGTTAAAGCAGTTCCTGTGAGAAAAGAGCGAATATTTTCCAGTTCATTCATCCGACCGGCAAGTTCACCAATGCGGCGTTTTTCAAAGAATGATAAAGGAAGTTTGAGTAAATGGTCGATTACTTCTGAACCAAGACTTAAATCAATGCGGTTAGTAGTATCAACAAATAAATAAGTGCGAAGGGTGGTGAGCAAAGCTTCAAATACACCTACACCCAATAAAAATATACCTAAAACATCCAAAGTATCTAGGCTTTTTTGCACAAGCACTTTATCAATAATCACTTGGGTGATTATCGGGTTTGCTAAACCAAATAGCTGAACAAAAGCCGAAGCAATTAAAACTTCTGTTAAAACGCGGCGATATTTATAAATTGATGGGAGAAACCATTTGAGGCTAAATTTTTCTTTTGGTTTATTTAGAGGTGCTTGTAGCAGAAGTACTTGAGATTCATTTCCCCAAACATTGCTAAATTCATGTATTTTTCTGCGGGTAATTCCTGATTCCGGAATTCCTAACACTATTTCTTTATCTGTAATGCTGTAGAGAATAGCGAAGCTATCATTATAACGAATTAGTGCTGGTGCTTTAACGCGGTGAATAGCGGTGACAGGGACTTGTACTAATTGTGTACGCAAACCTATCATTTCAACTACAGCACCTGCAACTTGCAAAGAGATATTATCTGCTGCTTTCAATTGATTTTGCAAGACTTTTTTAATCAAATCTCGACGAAAAGAAATGCCAAAATACTGACTTAACATTTGCAAGCAAGCTAAAGGTGCATTAATCGCACCGCTTCCACGCACATAGGGAAATTTAGTTTGTTGTGCAGTAATTTCTGATGGTGAAATTGGAGGTTCATCGGGAGCATAAGGAATGGAGGAGTGGGGGAGTGGAGGAGTGGAGGAGTGGGGGATGTTTGCGTACTTTTTCCCCCCCTCTCCCTCTCTCCTTCTCTCCCCCTCCTCTTTTGGTAAACTTAGTAATCGCGCACCTCGTATTCCAGAAACTCTCAAGAATTGTCCTACACTATCGAAATTTATACGACTACCGGCAGCAAAATTCTCAATTGCACCACTACTAACAAGCCAAATTCGCTGCGAATCTAACTGAGAAATATTAACTTTACCTTTAGACAAATTGAGAACAGTTACATCTTGCCAAATTTTCAAAGCTAATTCTTTGAGATTTGTGTTTGCGTCTGCTTGTCGGTGAAGTTCAACACTTAATAATTCAAATAGTTCACTCAAGACACATTTGTTACTTAAAGCTTCAGCAAATAACGGCTCAGATTGTATTAAATCGAGAAAATCTGCCGCAGCTAAGGTAATGCAAATAACTTCGGTGGAAGCGATCGCTATTTCACAAGGTACTCCCCGCACTAATCCCACCCAACCGAGAATTTCTCCTGCACCCACTACTTGCAAACTTGCAGGTTTTTCTGTACGCTGGTCATAGCCCAATAACCGAACTTTGCCTTCATAAATAATCGCTATCTGCGTCGGCATGGATTCTCGGACAAATAACGGTTGTCCAGTACGATAGCGTACAAGTTGGCATTTAGTTGTTACTGCATGTAACTGCTGAGATTTGAGTTGATTAAACGGAAAAGTTTGCTCTAAAAATTCATGAACTTGATTGCTTGCAACTGAGTAAGTCATACTGCGAAATCTCCCACAGAACTTAGATAATTAATTTATTTAATTTGCTTTTTTATTCAGCTTTTAGCAATAAACTGTGATATTTTCACCGCATTCATCCGCTAGATAGCAGAGACATTTAAAGCGCAAACTAACTACTTGCTCGTACAAAGGATTCAACTTGCATAAAGGTGGAATACGAAAGATAGTGCGTTGGAAGAGTTTTACTTCTCGCTCAAAAGGACAGCGGGCAGGAATAATTTTGCAAAGCGAATGAGCTAGATTAGGATTGCGAATTTCAATAGATTCCAGTCGTTGCCGGATAAGATTCAGTAGGTTAAGTTTAAAACTTCTCGAATTAAAGCTAATCATTGAAGTGGTTCCTCGCTCGATACTTTTAACTGTAGAGAACAATCGGGAAGAACTAGAGAAGAGCGATCGCTATTTTTCAATCATATTTTGGTAATTTAAAAAGCCCATACCTTGAGTTGTTCAGGTATGGGCTGAGTGTTATACCAATTCTGTATGAAGATGCGCTGACGCGCAAGAAATAAAAACGAACCACGAAGACGCGAAGAACGCGAAGAGAGGAGGTATAGAGATAATTTGGCGCAGCTTCACAAAGAAACGGTATTAGATGCTTTTGCTTGAAGACTCCTCGTATTGACCTGAGTTCGCAGCATAATGCACCCTATCGTTGATGGTTCGCTTATTAGGTCTAGTTAAACAAACTTAAAATCTTTATTGAAATCTAGAGATCCAACACCATCTCCGACAACACCAATTAGCTCAAGGGAACTGCCAGTTTTAAAATAAATCCCAATCTCAGGAGCTGGATTGTTAATCTGAACGGGTGAGTCACCCAGGACGTATTGATTTGCATTCCCCACAAGCTGGATTTTATCTCCTTCAGATTTATTGAAGTCCTTGATCAGAGCATAGTCATTTCTACCATCGGAAGTATTATTTCCATCGTTGTAGTATACTTTTCCGGCGGAACCAAGTATAAAGGTATCTGCCCCTAAACCACCTAATAGAGAATCTGTTTCACCTCGACCAGGATTAGCAGATTTAGGGTCAGTGCCATCGAGAATGTCATTGCCTTCGTCACCAATCAGCAAGTCGCTCCCAGCACCACCAGTTAGTTTGTCATTGCCAGCGAAGCCAAAAATAGTGTCGTCACCAGCTGTACCAACAATAGTATCGGAGTTTCGAGAACCTAAAATGGACATTGTAATTTCTCCTTAAGAAAAAGATTTGATTTCTTCATCGAAGAGAGTGTTGCATCTTTGAGATATTAGTTAGAAGCAGCTTTTTCGCGCTTTGCGGATTGCTGTCTGGTAATCTCTCAGGTTTAATGTCCTCTCTGCCTTCGATACTTTTAACTGTAGAGAACAATCGGGAAGAACTAGAGAAGCGCGATCGCTATTTTTCAATCATATTTTTGGCAACTTCAAAAGCCCATATCTTTTGTCACTACAAATGCAGAAGCTGTCGTTACCAACATGGCGACTTTCGTTACCAACATCGTGACTTTTGTTACCAACATGGCGACTTTCGTTAGCAACATCGTGACTTTTGTTACCAACATCGTGACTTTCGTTACACATCTAATCAACTATAAGCTTGCATAAAACTGTGGCGAATTGAGGGTTGAATTTTAAATGCAAAGGAACCCCCATTTCACGCAATTTTGAATTTTAATTGCTATAAATTATACTAATTATGATTTAAAAATGCGTAAGTGCGGAGTTACGCACGCACTATAAACGCACTCAGTAGGGGCAATTCATGAATTGCCCCTACACAGAATAAAGCGCGACCTCACATAGAATTCGTATTAGGCTGTATAAACTGAAGTTCATTCTCAATAAGCTTCTATATTTTTTGCTGTCTTGCTGATACCTGGACACAAGCAGTTTGCCTTGCTTTCACGATAATTCTCGCCGCATGACATAGCGCCGATGAACTTTGTTGCCAAACTGCTGGGGTGGTGCTATACGTATCACTTCAAAGCCCAGCTTCTGCCAAAAAGTGAATCCTGGCTGATTTTCTTCGAGAACAGCCAAAAATAAAGATTGCGCTTCTTGCTGTGCTACCCAACTTTCGTAAGCTTGGTAAAATTGAGAGCCTAATCCTTTGCCTCGATGTTCTGGAGCCAACATCATTAACCCTATCCACCAGCTTTTGTCATTAGGATAATGCCGAATGGTTTCCAGCATTCCCACAAGAGTGTCATGTTGATCGAACAAACCAAATATAAATTTATCTTGTGTAGTTTTACCTTCAGGTACAGCTAAAAATTCATCAGCAGCAGCAGAAGATAAAGGCGGATGTCCATCTGTCAGGATAGCGTAGTCAGTACACTTCTCGTAAAGGCACTGAAGAATATTTTCATCCCTTGAGTCTAGTTTTTTTGCTATGTAGTCAGCACTTTGCAGTACAAATCTGATTGAAGTATCCATATCAATTTTCTACATTACAACTGAAAATTTTCTGACAAAACTCTAATTAACTTTATAAATTACCCTCAACTTTCTACGCTGCTTGTTGATTTGGTTTAACTCCCATCCAGATTTGGTCTTGAGGGGAAAGTTGCCTGAGTTTCTCTTGAAACCAAGCTTGAAAGTTTTCTTGCAGCAATCGCTGACGCATCGCTTCATCAAGTTGGGCAGGAATTAATTTTTCCAAACGCACGATCGCATACCATTCACCAAAAGCCAGAGGTGTCCAAACTTCACCAACTTGACTTATCCGCAACAACTCAGCTAGATGGGGGTGAAGAGTACCGAGTTCTACTGCCCTCATAAGTCCCCCGGTTTGCGCTTCTGCTCCTTGGGAATATTTAAATGCTAGTTCTGCAAAAGATTGCTCACCTTCTTTAATGCGAAAATAAAGCTCGTTAGCAAGTCCTTGGTCTTTCACCCGAAGTAAAGAATAACTCGCTTGGTCTAATTGCCCTTTGCGCTGGAGAAAATAAGACTCTAATTTGTGTCCCCAAGTTTGTTGTTTAAATTTTTCAATTCTCAAGCTACGAGTTGCCAAGCTTTCTAATTGTTGCTGACTCATACCATAACGCTTTAGCCAAGTCTCCTTCTGAGCGTTATCGGTTAAATGCCAATTTTGATAAAATTGCTGGCAAGCACTTTCAGTTTCTTCAGGTGTGCAGTCAATATCTACAATGGCTTGGTCAATAATACTTTCACACAACAACTGCGGTAAAATTTTGTAACCAGCCATTAAAGGGATAATTTCCTCAGATTTAATAGTGCGATCGCCAATTTGTAAAACTGTAGTCATTTTTTAAATTACTCTTTTTCAGTATTAACGATAAAAAGCTCTTAATTAGCACAAGAAAGCTCCCTCAAAAACCATTCGCTCTTGAGGGAGATAAACGTAACTCAACAACGATAATTCACTCAAGCAGGAACTTTCAGTTTTTTATTAGGAAACTGACAGTTGCAGTGTCGGATGGACATTACCACTAAATTGATACACCTGAACGATGCTCTCTCTGCCTTCAATACTTTTAACTTTAGATAGCAATCGAGAAGAACTAGGGAGTAAAAAAGAAGTTGTGAAAATATTTTTTTCATTTTTGAAAAAAGAATAACCCCGGTTTATCACAGAAACCGGGGTTCTAAAATCGGGATTTTAGAGAAATTATTCGCTTAAATATGGTAAAATAATTCAATCTATTAACCATTTACAAACTAACTTACCATTTTCTATTTCCCATTTAGCACTTAAGCGACTATTTTTGAAATTATCTGTGGACGAGTTGAGATAGTTTTTTGATATCTGCTCAACCAAAGTTGAGGATTTAATCTCTTTTGTGGATAAAGAATTGGATTTTAAGAATAATTTTTGTTTGTTGAGTAGCATAGTTGAATACTTCCTTGTTTGATACGGTTTCTTGCTTCGATACTTTTAACTTTAGAGAGCAATTGAGAAGAACTAGGAAAGAGCGATCGCATATTTTTTACGCATCTTGCCGATAAACTAAAAAGCCCATACCTGCTGTTCAGGTATAGGCTTTTAGAAGCTTGTGAAAATTTGTATTCCGGACTTTTAAACACAGACTCTTTCTTTAGCGGGATGCTAAATTAGTCTTTCTCCCATTTAAAAAGGTACTGATGACCAGGGAGCAACTTTTGATTAGCATTAATAATGCAATATTCGTTAGTATGAACACCAAAGGCTTTCGCCTTGCTGAGAACAAGATGTTTCACTCCTCCTTCTTGATTATCATCAGTTAAATCAGATGCGTTCATTACTCCAAATCTGGCTTCTCGATTTGTACCAGCGAGGTCGATTACAGTTCGATAACCTTCTTCGTTGAATAAAATAATCCCCTTCCACCAATTGACATCACCAACCAACTGAAGACCGATTTGAATTTGGTCAGGTGGGCAAGCTTTGCCAGTGTCACTAAATCGAATTGTGTCTCCGTCGCTCATGTTTTGACCGACTTGTTCAAGTTTGACATTGTATACTGCGTAAGACATGAATTGCTCCTTTGATGTTAGAGAATTTGTGATTGGTTTATTTGTGTGAAATGAATTTCATCGTCGAAAGTAGATTAATCACAAGCACTGGCTGCTCAATCGCGGTGTGCTGTGTGGTAATCTGGCTCTTGTTTGATGCCGTCTCTGACTTCGATGTTTTTAACTTTAGAAAGCGATCGAGAAGAACTAGGGAAGAGCGAATATTTTTTTTGAAACACGGGAGCGATCGCTCTCTTATGAGAAGATTGTCAAAGGTAAGTACGCATAAATGCCATGCGAATTTTGCTGATTGAAGATGACGAAGTTTTGCTTGACGTGCTGTTGCAATCTCTTACCAGTCAGCACTATATCGTCGATGCAGTTCAGGATGGTCAAAGCGGTTGGGAATATGCCCAAAGTGCAAACTATGACTTAATTCTCACGGATGTGGGACTCCCCATACTCGATGGGATTAAGTTATGCCAGCGGTTACGCGCTGAGGGTTCCTCGATTCCGATTTTATTGATTACTGCCAAAGATGCCAGTAGCGATCGCATTCGTGGACTAGATGCAGGTGCAGACGACTATCTAATCAAACCTTTAGATTTGGCAGAACTTCACGCACGCTTACGAGTATTGCTGCGACGTGGCGAAGTTTCCCCTACAACCGTGCTACAAGTAGGCGATTTACGTTTAGATCCTCGTAGTTGCGATGTAAGCTACAAAGAAAAACCTGTAGCATTAACCCCGAAAGAATATACTCTGTTAGAAATATTTCTGCGAAACCCCTCACGGGTATTTAGTCGCGGACAATTAGTTGAGCATCTGTGGACATTTGACGATCCACCTTTAGAAGAAAGCGTTAAAGCACATATTAAAGGATTGCGGCAGAAGTTGAAAAAAGCCGGCGCCGTAGATTGGATTGAGAACGTCTACGGTTTAGGATATCGGCTGAAGGAAGGAGTAGGAGACAACGAGGCAGGGGGCACTTTGCAGGGGGCACTTTGCAGGGGGCAAGGGGACAAGGGGACAAGGGGACAAGGGGACAATTCTTTCTCCCCCTCTCCCCATCCCCCCCTCTCCCCCTCTCCCCCTCCCCCTCTCCCCACTCCTCCATCCCAATCGCTTGAACAGCAGTTCAACCAAGGAATGAGTAAGCTGTGGCAGCAATATCAAGGGTTGATGATTCAACGCTTAAAGGCTCTGCAAACAGCAGCAACGGCGATACAGACCAAAACGCTGACCCCAGAGTTACGCCAGGATGCAAGGCAAGCAGCGCACAAGCTAGCGGGTGTATTGGGGATGTTTGACCGGGAAGCGGGGACTGTGTTGGCACGAGAAATTGAACAGATTTTGCTGGAAGATGAAAATTTAGGACAAAAAGATGAGGGGAAAAAGGAACTTTCTGTGCGCGAACGAAAGCTGGTGTCTCTAGTGTCGGAATTGGCTGATTTGCTCTGTTTGGGTGAGTCAGAATCTTCTACCGATGCAGAAACATCTCGACTGTTGTTGATTGATTCTGACGCAAATTTATACCGAGATTTACAGGAATTAGCGCATTCCCTCGATTTAACTTGGAAACAAATAGCAAACTTAGAGTTAGCAAAAACCTGGCTTCAGTCTCATTCACCAGATTTAGTAGTGCTGGCAGTCGATGCAGAGGAAAAGCAAGAAGATAGTTTGGCGCTGCTCTCGCAATTAGCAGTTAGGACACCATTTATACCAACAATAGTGCTAGCTTCTGCTGATAAGCTGTTGAATCGAGTTACAATAGCTCGTCTTGGTGGACAGGGATTTTTAGTTAGACCTGTGACTGCTGCTCAAATTTGGGATATGGCAACGCAATTATTACAGCGTACTCAGTCCTTAGCTGTAAATATATTAGCAGTAGATGACGATCCGGTATTTCTGGCAGCATTGCGTTCGATGTTGTCACCTTGGGGTATACGGATGACGGGATTGGATGACCCCTTACGTTTTTGGGAAGTGCTGCGGTCTACTGTTCCGGATTTGCTGATTTTAGATATAGATATGCCGCAAGTTAGTGGGATTGAACTTTGTCAAGCAGTTCGTGCTGACCCTCAATGGCAGGGATTGCCGATTTTGTTTTTGACTGCTAAGAGCGATCGCTCTTACATCCAGCAGATATTTACCATTGGTGCAGACGACTACCTCAACAAGCCAGTTGTACCAGCAGAACTACTAACCCGAATCACCAATCGTCTAGAACGTTCTCGCTTACTGCGAAACCTCTCTACCAAAGACCCTTTAACCAAACTGGCGAATCAAGCTCAATCCAGCCGTGACTTGGAACTTCTCATCAAAAGTATAAAGGATAAAGCTGCAAATGTTCCTTATTCTTTCTGTTTGGCAATATTTGCTTTAACAGAATTGCCACAAATTAATCTCCAATACGGTCACATTACTGGCAATAATATTTTACAGCGGTGGGGTCATCTGTTCCAGACAGCTTTTCGCCAAGCAGAAGTGTTGGGATACTGGGGTAACGGGGAGTTTGTGGTAGCGATGCCGATTTTCACCAAACAACCAGCAGACATCGACGCAGAAAAGCTTGCTGTCAAACATCGCTTTTGGGAATTTATGACTACTTTACGACAACAAGTCTTCACCGCACCAGATAGCAGCCGTTTTCAAGTTAACTTTGATTTTGGTTTAGCTGAGTATCCGACTGACGGAGTAACTCTACAATCTCTATATCAAGTTGCCAATCAGGTGAAGAAAAATCAAACGCTCTAATTGACCGAATAATTATTAATTCATAATTCATAATTCATAATTTCAGGTACGACGACAACAATTTATTGATGGTAACAAATAAATTTACTGACGTAATCAAGCCCCCGCCTGAATGTGTGGCGTAATAATTATAAATTATTAATTATGAATTATATTCACATGAGCATCCAAAATGTGCAAAATACCCCACAGGCTAGAAGCCTGTGGCTATAAAAACAAAGCCTGCCTCCGCAGGCTCAAATCTTCATAGCCTGCGGAGGCAGGCTTTGTACGTGTAGCCACACCCTTCTAGGGTGTTGGTGACAAAATTGAGATACTCCCGACACATTTAACATTAAATCAAAAAGGCGTGCTGAAATTTGAACACGCCTTTAGAAGAACCTAGTGTTAAACTTTTGCTAGTTCTGGCGAAGGACGCTTACTGTTGCGAATAGCTTTAATAGCTTCAGCATAATCAGGAGCGTTAAACACCGCTGAACCAGCGACGATCGCATTTGCACCAGCTTCCAAAACTTGCCAAGTATTATTAGCTTTCAGTCCCCCATCAACTTCAATCCACGGGTCTAAACCGCGTTCATCGCACATCGAGCGCAGCTTGCGGATTTTTGGTACGACTCCAGGAATGAAGCTTTGACCGCCAAAGCCTGGGTTAACACTCATAATTAGCACTAAATCGCACAATTCCAAGCAATATTCAATTAACTCTAAAGGGCTACCAGGGTTGAGTACAACACCAGCTTTCTTACCAACCTCTTTGATTTGTCCTAAAGTACGGTGCAGGTGAGGCGAAGCATTGTGTTCTGCATGAACGTAGATGTGATCTGCCCCTGCTTTGGCAAAGTCTTCAACATACTTTTCTGGTTCCACAATCATCAAGTGGACATCCAGAGGTTTTGTCGTTATCGGACGAATCGCCTCCACAACCAGAGGACCTATCGTAATATTAGGTACAAAACGACCGTCCATTACATCAACATGAATCCAATCTGCTCCAGCCGCGTCTACGGCGCGAATTTCGTCTCCGAGACGACTAAAATCGGCTGATAAGATAGATGGGGCAATTACAATCGGCTTTTTAGATAGGTTTTGGGTCATGGCTAGTGGCAAATTTAAGCGTCCTCGTCTTGTGAGCATTGTAACAAAATCTTGACCCAGCGCTCATCGATTTGATGCAGTGCTGATGGGGGAGTGGGGGAGTGGGGGAGTGGGGGAGTGGGGGAGTGGGGGACAAGGGTTTTTGAAGAGGGGGAAAGGGGAAAGGGGAAAGGGAAAGAATTATTACCAATGCCCAATGCCCAATGCCCAATGCCCAATGCCCAATGCCCAATGCCCAATGCCCAATGCCCAATGCCCAATTACCCATTCCCATCAACTAACAAATAACAACTAACAATTGACAATGGTCAAAAAATTTACCTGGATAATTTGGGGATTGAGTGCTTCTTGCTTCGGCGCGCCGGCACTCGCTGCTATAGTTACTTCTATCGGCACTAACGGTATTGATGCTCTTAGATTACAGAAAGCTCCATATAACTTAAGCGGTCGCAAGATTGCGATTGGTCAAGTCGAAATTGGGCGTCCGGGAAAGTTTGGCTGGGATAAAGCGGTGTCGAAAAATACAGTGATATCGTTAGCAGGAGTCTTTTTACGCAATAGACCTGCTAAATCAAATAGTGGTGTTGACCCCCACGCTTACAATGTGGCTGGTGTGATGGTCAGTCGAGACAAAGCCTTACCGGGTATAGCTCCAGGAGCGCGGCTGTATTCATCTGCGGTAGGTTCTACAAAAAACATGGGTCAGCCAGAAGAGTGTTTATCCGCGCAGCACATCGCGATGCAAAATAGTGGTGATGTCCGCGTGATTAACTTCAGTTTTGGTGAACCTCTCACCCGCGATCCGCGACCGGAAGCGACTTTAGACGGTAACGCTTTACTAACATTATGTATTGACTGGTCTAGTCGGGTTCATGATGTTGTGTATGCGATCGCTGGCAACCAAGGTAAAGGAGGCATTCCCATCCCTACAGACAATTTTAATGCAATCAACGTTGCTTTTTCTTCTCGCAAACAAAACATTTTTAATAAAGTTGATGTTTCCAATTTGGCTGCTGCTAACGAAGGAGTGGCAACTAGGCTAGCAGGAAAGGAGTTTAATATTGATGGGCGTCCTTCTATTAGTTTAGTTGCTCCTGGGAGTAACATTCCTTTGGTGAATCCAGATGGCAAAGTCAACAAAGTTACGGGTACAAGTTTTGCAGCACCTCACGTAGTCGGTACTGTTGCGTTGTTGCAGGAATTTGGCGACAAACAACTGCGGACAAAACAACCCAATTGGAGCATAGCCTCTCGCCGTCATGAAGTGATGAAAGCCGTATTGCTAAATTCCGCAGACAAAATTCAAGATACTGGTAATGGCTTGCGGTTGGGAATGAGCCGGACGCTTATTGATAAACAAAATCGCGACTGGCTGACATCATTAGCTTACAGCGATCCAAAAATTCCCCTAGATCCGCAAATGGGAGCCGGTCATTTAAATGCATTTCGTGCCTACCAGCAATTTAGTCCCGGTCAATCAAGTCCATCCGCTGCCGTACCTGCAATTGGTTGGGATTATCGGACATTGGATGCTGGGGCATCTGTGGATTATACCATAGCAAAGCCGTTAGTGCAAGGAAGTTTTGTTGCTGTCACTCTTGCCTGGGATCGGTTGGTAGAGCTAGAGGATAAAAATCAAAACAAGTTATTTGATGTCGGTGAGGATTTTCGCGATCGCGGTTTGAACAATCTCGACTTGTATCTAGTTAAAGCCGATGCGTCAAACAATATCGCAGGTGCAGTTTGCTCCTCCATCAGCCCAGTTGATAGCGTAGAACACATCTTCTGCCCTGTTCCGGCTACCGGCAATTACAAAATCCGCGTCCAGTTTCGCCAAAAGGTAAACCAATCTGTTCAGCCTTTCGCTTTAGCTTGGTGGGGTGTATCTAGTAAATAGGGCATCGGGCATCGGGCATTGGGCATGGGGCATGGGGCATGGAAAAAATCTCCCATTGCCCATTGCCCATTGCCCATTGCCCATTTTCAGATTTATTTATTACCACTAACAAAAAAACTAGTTTTGTTTTGCCATTTCGTATTTTAAAATACAATTTAGAAAAAAGCAGAAAATCGAGAAAAATAAAGCTGATTCCGCATAAATCTGCATTGTCGCTTTCATCAGCAATTAACAATTAGCATAACTTACAAGTTGTATTTAATTCCTATTACTTACTTAGCTGTTGCAAAAACTGTAACCGCTCTATATTTTTATTGTTTTTAATGCGATAGTTAACAATTGACACATAAATAATGGTCAATCTTGACAGACAGCTTACAAAAAATATTTGGCAAGTGAGGTAGAAAAATGCATCGGCAAAAATTTAATAGTGTGAAGGAAAATTTCCTCCAAAGACGCTATGGTGTGCGCTTGGGTAGGCGTTATGTTCTGGCAGCAGCAGGAGTTATGCTTATGGGTGTATTAGGATGCTCTCAGGTCAATGACAGTACAAGTGCGCTGGCGAAATCTCCCTTACCGACAGAATCACCATCAACTAAAAAAACAGTCACACCTGATACAAAAGTCGTTGCAGCTAATACAAAATTTAGTTTCAAACTGTTTTCAGAAGTTTTGAAAAAGGATAGCAAAGATAACATTTTTATTTCTCCTTCTAGTGTAGCGATCGCTCTCGCCATGACTTACAATGGTGCGAGTGGTTCTACCCAGCAAGCAATGGCGAAAGCGTTAGAGTTACAAGGCATAAGTTTAGAAGAAATAAACTCCTCTAACGCCGCTTTAAAAATCCTTTTAGAAAATCCTGACCCGAAAGTGCAGCTAACAATTGCTAACTCGCTTTGGGCAAACAAAGATACTAGCTTTAAATCGGAATTTATCCAGAGAAACAAAGATTTCTACAAAGCTAAAGTCACAAATTTGGACTTTAAAGACTCCCGTTCATCAGGTGTAATCAACACTTGGGTAAATGAAAATACACGCGGCAAAATCAACAAAATAGTCGAAACAATTGAACCAGAGCAAGTATTATTTCTAATTAACGCCATCTACTTCAAAGGCAACTGGAGTAACGAATTTGATAAAAACCAAACCGCTGAATATCCTTTTTACATAGCATCTGACAAACAAAAACAACACCCGATGATGTCGCGAACGGGTGACTACAGATATTTAGAAAATGAACAATTTCAAGCAGTGAGTTTACCTTACGGCAAAGATGGTAAAATTAGCTTATATGTTTTCTTGCCGAAAGAGAATAACTCAAAAGCCTTTTATGAAAACTTAAATTCTGACAACTGGGAAAAATGGATGGCTCAATTCAGCAAACAAGAAGGATTTGTTCGCTTGCCCCGCTTTAAAATCAATTATGATATTACTCTCAACGATGCCCTTACCGATTTAGGTATGGGAGAAGCTTTCAGCGCGAAAGCGAATTTTTCCGCTATGGGTAAAAATCTTGCCATCAGCCAAGTTAAACATAAAACTTTTGTTGAGGTAAATGAAGAAGGTACAGAAGCGGCAGCAGCAACTTCTGTGGGGATAGTAGCAACTTCAGCGGTCGAGACAAAGCCATTTCGGATGATTGTTGACCGTCCGTTTTTCTGTGTGGTAAGGGATAATCAAACAGGTAGCGTTTTATTTATGGGTTCAATTGTGGAGCCACGGTAAAACGATTCACGCATTACTCCTGTCATGCTTGAAGATTACCTATTAACGAACCGCAAAGACACGAAGTACACAAAGGAAGAAAAGAAAGAAGAATATAGGTAATCTTGTCGCGGGAAGGAAGTAAGAAAAGAATTTTGAATGACGCTGACTACCTTAAGGCAATGTGGCTTTAGAAGCGCTTAGATTTTTTGATTCAGTTTTTGAGCTTTCTTCAGTACCAGCAAGTGCATTTACCTCTTCTGTAGAAGCAACCGTTTCACTATCGCTACCAACACCAGGACGCAGAGCGCTTAAAGCCGTTTTGATTACAACTGCACTTGGGACTGCTAAAATTACACCTAGCAATCCGCCAACTCTCGCGCCGGTCAAAACCGAAACTAGCAGCCAAACCGGATTTAAACCAGTAAAACTCCCCAAAATTCGCGGAGCAATCAAGTTTTCGAGAATTTGTTGTACAATTAATGCTGCAATCAATACTCTTACCCCCATCGAGAAATCTTGTAAAGCTACAAGTAAGGTAGTTAAGGCGATACCCACAGAACCGCCATAGGGGATGAGAGCCATAATGCCAATAGTTAAGCCGAAAAGCAGCCCAAATGGAACTTTCAGCCACAAAAAAGTCGGTATGAGGGCTGAAGCCATACAAGTTGAGATAATCAACTGAGTGATAAAGAAATTTTGAAAGCTGAGACGTACTGTGTTAGAAAAAGGCTCTCGGAATTTGGTAGGCAACCAATCTACCAAACTTTGCCAGAGTTCATCGCCATGCTGCAACAGATAGAAAGTTAAAACCATTGTTAAGAGAAAGTCTAGCAGGCTAGTGAGGGTAACTACAGCTAGATTCAAAACTTGTGAAGCGATCGCCTGTAATTGTCCTTTGACGCGATCGTTGATTTGTGCTACCAAAGCTTCCAGATTAATTGGGAAACCAAGAGAATCTGCTTTCTCATTCAATAGCATTAACTGAGAGCGGCCAGAGTCAATTAACTCCGGTAAACGCGCAACTAGTTGCTGCGCTTGCGTTAAAGCTAAAGGTATCAGCGTCACACCCAACGCCAACAAAATCGATAAAGCAAGTAAAAAGACTAAAATAGCAACTTGCTCGCGTCTGCCACCTTGACGCTCTATCCAACTCACGGGATAGTTAAGCAGAAAGGCTAAAACTGAGGCTCCGACTAAAATAACTATCAACGAGTGAAAGTAATCAAAAATTGCCGAAATCGCCCAACCATTAAGCACGAGTAGCGGAGCGAATAGCGCGATCGCACCGATTCGCGCTATTGGTGTTAGTGTTTGCCACCAGTTAAGAAGCTTGCGTGTCTGCATATAACAGCCGATTGCGGGATAAAACTAAATTAAATCATTCTTTAAAGCTTATTATCTCTGACTGCACGACCGACATACATCTCTCTAGTTTAGGATTGCACTCACCCAAATGAATAATTTACTACCAAATGACTCATCATCTGTGCCAGAAAGCCAAGAAAAATCAGCCTTATTTTTCATCCCCAGTGAGGATGCCAACATTTCTTCTTTGCCGTTAATTTTATATTTAGTTCCGGTCATCGGGTTTTTCCCCTCCTTGTGGACTCTTTATCGTCGTCGAGGCAGTCGGGAACAACTTAATGTTAGTCGTCTGTCAATTACTCTGGCGCTTACCTGGCTTTTGGGGTATATCTTATTAGGAACTGGAGCGGCTACCGGAGAATTTTTCAGCTTGCGTCTACTGCTCCTCAATAGCTTTCTCACCTCTGGTTACTTTTTGGTTAGCGCCTGGTTAATTGTTCGTACAGTTCAAGGCAAATCTAATCGTCTAGCAGGGTTTAGTCGTTTTGCCAACCGAGTTACTAATAAATATTTGTCTTAATTTAGGATGAAAGGCGGTACCCCGTATTTACACGTATCTTTTTCCCAACTACACATTATTTACCAACAGGTCTAGTCAAATCTGGTTTAATCAAGCATACTTCAAGAAAACGTCTCCGGATTTGCCGAAAAGAAGGAGAAATACTGCTATAAGTGTTTTGGTTAACACTAAAGATCGAAAAGTTAGCACTGATAATTAAGGGTTAGCTATTATGGGTTGATTTGTCGGCTTTTAAGTAACAAATTTACCGAGTTTTATCAGTAAGTGTGAGGAAGTCCGTGACCATTCAAACAACTTCGGCGCAAGAAGACCATACAAACCCCCCGAATTCAAGTAACAATAATTCTAAAAATTCCAAATCAGGACGCTGGCTGTGGTTTTGGGTGGGGATGAGCGGTATTGCGATGGTGTCAGCCACTGCCGGGGCGCTATTGGCTGTTTCTTTAACGAGTACGCCATTGATGCAAGCTTCTTTAAGTCCCCAAGAAGCGGCAGTTTTTGATAGCGATCGCATCTCCGGACAAGGACTGCGATTCTCTCAATTAACTCGCCCTGTCAATATATTAGTTATGGGAATGAGCGTACTCCCGCCAGATACTCAAAACGCTCCCGCTGAAACTAAAAATCTCAGGTACTTGCCTCAGGTAAATTCCTTTGATGGTCTTGCGGATGTGATGCTCTTGATCAAATTCGATCCGGAGAAAAAAAAATTAGTTATGCTTTCTGTTCCTAGAGATACCCGTACAGAGATAGAGGGGCATGGTATTAAAAAAATTAATTCGGCAAACACTCATGGCGGTCCAGCTTTAACTGCGAAAACCGTTAGTAATCTCTTGGACGGCGTGGGAATCGATCGCTATATCCGAATTAACGTTTTGGGAGTTGGTAAGCTAATCGATGCCTTGGGAGGGGTGACGGTTTACGTTCCCAAAGATATGAAGTACCAAGATGATTCTCAGCATTTGTACATCAACTTGAAAGCTGGGAAGCAGCATTTAAATGGCGATCAAGCTTTGCAACTGTTGCGCTATCGCCATGATGAAAATGGCGATATTGGTCGGATTCAGCGCCAGCAAATGGTGATGCGGGCATTGATGGATCAAAGCCTCAACCCAACTACACTAGCTCAATTGCCGCAAGTTCTCGACGTAGTTAAAGAGCATATTGACACCAACTTAAGCGTTGAAGAGTTGTTAGCATTAGTAGGTTATGGAGCGCGAACAAATCGCTCGAATATGCAAATGCTGATGGTACCCGGTCGCTTTAGCGATAAGAATGAATACGAGGCTAGCTATTGGTTGCCAAACCGCGATCGCATTGCGGCTATGATGGCTGAAAATTTTGATATGGATGCGCCACATCAGCAACAATCGACTGACCCAGGTTCATTGCGAATCGCAATTCAGGATAGTACAGGTGGCGATCGCTCAAACCTACGACCTTTAATTAGAAGCCTCGAAAAAGCCGGCTATCGCAATGTTTATGTGTCTAAGCCGTGGGCAGAACCTCTAGAAGTGACACACATCGTCGCCCAACAAGGAGACGGTAACAGCGCCGAATCGATTCGCAACTCTTTAGGATTTGGGGAAGTGCGAGTAGAAAGTACTGGTAATCTTGGCTCTGATGTCACTATACAGCTAGGTAAGGATTGGTTGCAACAAACTGCTCCACAAGAAGTGTCTCCCCAACGTTAAAGAAGTCAGAAAAAAGAAAAACTGAATTCACAACCGTATATTAACATCTTGTACCAGGCGATAAAATTCACTTCGCCTTACAGCTTGGTGCAAGATGTTAATCCAAAATCCGTCTTTAAAAGCTTTGATGCCTGCGGCAACCCCTTCTCCTTCACCAGACGCTCCGCGAACGGGGAAGGGAGGAAACCTCCGCTCAAACTTTTCGCAAAATCCTAAATTGGAAATCTCAAATCGCTTGACATTTTCCCAATCCAATCGTGTATAATCAAATTCACTACCTCCGGTGCTTCATCTTGGGGACAATGCCCCACACCTTCTAAAGGTATAAACTTTAGCACTTTTGGGAAATTAGCCAACTCTTTACCTAACTCAAACGGTTCCCAAGGGTCTGCCGTTCCCCACAAAATAATCGCCGGACAAGGTAGCAGAGGTAAAAGGTCTTCAGGTAGGGGACCTGTAGAATAAGCTGTAAAGGCAAGAAACACAGCTACAGCACCCGGATCGCTTACTGGTGCCATCAAGATATCTACTAACTCGTCTGTGACCGTCTCAGAATTGGCATAAGCTTTGAGGAGAATTGAACGCACTGTTTTCGGCTGGGCAATTTGATTAAAAAAGAACTTGCCAACAGGTTTGATAGATAGCAGGCGTTGCAGCAAGGGCGCTCCGGCGCTACGATACCAAGGTAGTGTTGCTCGTTTGCGATCGTGTAACAGCCGTAAGGAGCAGTTCAGCAAAGCAACTCCTAATGCCATATCCGGGTTATCCACCGCTGCTTGCATGACCACAATACAGCCTACAGAATTTCCCACAAAAAAAGCGGGTTCTCCCACTACTTCCCGGCAAAAATCAGCGATTTGCTGTCCCCAGGTTTCAAATGTGTAGGCAATCTCTTCACCTGGCTTGGGTTTAGCCGAAGCGCCAAAGCCAATCAAATCAATAGCATAGACACGGCAATTTTCCGCCAGTACAGGAATATTTTTCCGCCAATGCCACCAAGAAGCGCCAAAACCATGTACCAAGACCACAGCAGGTCCAGCGGTTCCTTGGGTTTGATAGCAAATGGGAAAACCTTGCCAAGTCCAGGTTTTTGTTGCTGGCAGTTTGGTTGTCGATTGGATCATAGAAAATTTAAAAGCATAACATATGGACGCAAAACGAAAAGCTGCAAGCGTCATTGTTTTTTATTTTTTAACAAAATATAAAACCTTAAAATAAATAGCGATTCGCGTTACTTGCCAAGCTCACAGTTTAATTCAGCATAGAGTAGCTCTCATCTTTTTGATAGAAATAGTGCATTCATAGTTAGATTATGTCAGTATTAGGAGTCGCATCTTATCTAAACTGAGGAAACTTTTTGTCATGTTGGCACAAACTTCTACTTCTGTAATGCCATTTCTTGGCAGTGACGTAGCTGCTAATTATGATACATCAAAATTAGTAATATTGCCCATTGCTTACGAAGCAACAACCACTTATCGCCGGGGCTGTGAAAATGGTCCAGATTTCATACTGGAAGCTTCTCATCAGGTGGAATATTACGATGAAGAACTGGATAGAGAAACTGGTTGCGAAGTCGGGATTTACACTCATGAAACAATTGCGGACACGCGCTCTGGTGGTATTAGCGCCGAGGAAATGTTAAAAGTCACCGAAGAAACGGTTTCTAAGTTAATTGGCGATCGCAAATTCGTGATTGCTTTGGGTGGCGAACACAGTATTACTGCGGCAATTGTCGAAGCATATCGTAAAGTTTATACAGAACCATTTACGGTAGTGCAAATTGATGCTCACGGTGACTTACGCCACAGTTATGAAGGCTCAATTCACAATCATGCTTGTGTAATGCGGCGAATTGTCGATATGGATTTACCCACCGTCCAAATTGGCATTCGGGCGATTTGTAAAGAAGAAGCCGACTTAATTAAAGAAAAACAACTAACTGTGTTTCGAGCGCGAGAAATTGCTAACGAGCCAAATTGGATGGAACGAGCAATTTCGGCGATTCAAACAGATAAAGTTTTTCTCACCATTGATTTAGATGGCATCGATCCTACCTTAATTCCCGGCGTTGGTACTCCAGAACCGGGCGGTTTAAATTGGTATGCTTTGATGACATTCTTGCGGCGCGTTTGTGAAAAACATAATGTCATCGGCTGTGATGTTATGGAATTAGCACCCCTTGTAGATTCAGTAGTTTCACAATTTACGGCAGCCAAACTGGTCTATAAAATTATTGGGTATCAAGCATTAGCTAAGGGTTGGTTTGAAGCTGGAACATAACGCTGAATATGACTATATTTTTTGTTTTTAGTTTCTTGGCGCTAAAAGAAGATGAATATACTAGAAACAATTGACACTCCTGTAGGAAGCTACGCACCAGATTTTGAATTGCCAGGAATTGACAAACAAGTACACCATCTTCGGCGTTATCTTGAAAAGTTCCGTGCTGTCGGCGTCATTTCCATGTGCAACCAATGTCCTTATGTCAGGTTGTATATAGATAGGCTAAAAGAAATTCAAGCGGAATTTGCTCAACAAGGTTTTTCGCTGATTGGCATGAATGGCAGTGATGGCAATGAAAATCCGACGGAAAGCTTTGACAATATGCAAGCTTTTGCGCTCATGCATGAGTTGAACTTTCCCTATCTATGGGACCCTACCCAAGATACAAGCCGCAGCTTTGGAGCGCTGGTTACACCAATGGCTTTTTTAATAGATAAAGATGGTATAGTCCGCTACAAAGGGCAAATTGATAATAACCCGCAAGATCCACAGTTTGTAAAAGAGCAATATCTGAAAAAGGCGATCGCCTCTTTATTTCAAGGTCAAGAAATACACATCCCCCAAACTAAGCCTGTTGGTACTTCGTTAATCTGGCGCAACTAGTAATTTGGGCATCGAGCATTGGGCATTGGGCATGGGGCATTGGGCATGGGGCAATGGGCATTGGGCATGGGGCAATGGGCATTGGGCTTTTGTTTAATGGACGGGCTGGGAATGAGAGATTTTTTCCATACCCGATGCCCGATGCCCAATGCCCCATGCCCGATGCCCAATGCCCACCTTGATAACTTTAACCGACTAATAGAGACAGAAAGTCACGCCCACTGCTATCTTAAATTGGAGGCAATTGCAACTTTTTGATAAAGCGTAACTTCATGGGAACGAATTACCGACGGGTTTTACTTAAACTGAGCGGTGAAGCCTTGATGGGCAACATGGGCTATGGAATTGATCCAGAAGTGGTGAAAGAAATAGCACAAGAGGTAGCAGAGGTGATAGCCACAGGCGTGCAAATCGCCATTGTTGTGGGCGGCGGTAATATTTTTCGTGGTGTGAAAGCGGCATCGGCGGGTATGGACCGGGCAAACGCTGACTACATCGGCATGATTGCCACGGTAATGAATGCCATGACACTGCAAGACTCGCTGGAACGAATAGGGGTACAGACGCGGGTACAAACTGCGATCGCTATGCAAGAAGTAGCCGAACCGTATATTCGTCGTCGTGCCATCCGTCATCTTGAAAAAGGACGGGTGGTAATTTTTGGCGCTGGTTCTGGAAATCCTTTCTTTACTACCGACACGACTGCCGCATTAAGAGCCGCAGAAATTGATGCTGAAGTGATTTTTAAAGCCACCAAGGTAGACGGAGTGTACGATGCTGACCCCCATATCTATCCTGATGCCAGACGCTATCAAAGCCTTACTTACGCGCACGTTTTGGCTCAAGATTTGCGGGTAATGGATAGTACCGCGATTGCTATGTGTAAAGAAAACAACATTCCCATACTTGTATTTGATTTATCGGTGCGAGGTAACATTCAACGAGCAATTATGGGAGAATCTATCGGCACCCTTGTGGGAGGTTCTTGTGAAATTAGATGAAGCTGAGAGTACGATGCAAAAGACCGTTGAGTCAACTCAACGAGCTTTTAACACGATTCGCACTGGTCGCGCCAATGCGAGTCTACTAGATAAGGTGATGGTGGATTACTACGGTTCTCCCACATCGATGAAATCACTGGCAAACATTAGCACGCCGGATTCAACAACGATCGCGATTCAGCCCTACGATCGCGGCACCTTGAACTTGATCGAAAAGGCAATTTCGATGTCGGATGTCGGTTTAACCCCCAGTAACGACGGTTCTGTGATTAGGCTGAATATTCCGCCTTTGACAAGCGATCGGCGTAAAGAATTTGTCAAACTCGCCGCCAAATATGCTGAAGAAGGGCGCGTTGCCATTCGCAACATCCGCCGCGATGCCCTAGACTCAATTCGCAAGCAGGAGAAAGCCTCAGAAATCTCTGAGGATGAAGCCAAAAACCAGCAAGACAAATTGCAAAAACTAACCGACAAGTACACCGCCAAAATCGGCGACTTGTTGGCAGAAAAAGAAAAAGACATCACCACTGTCTAAAAAAGTTAGGAGTAAAAGTTAGGAGTTAGGAGTTAGGAGTTGCGGTAGAGACGTTCAGTCCGGAACGTCTGTACAGAAAGTTAAAAGTAAATTTTTTTACTCTTAACTCCTGATTTTTAACTCCTAACTCTTTTAAGGATGTTTACTAAAACTTTATGAAATATCGTAGAGCCTTGGCTAAAAATTTGTAATCAGTAGAACTAATGAATTGTAATTTAGTAGCGGTTACACTTATTAAATAATTTAGATGACATCAAAAAAGACATTTAAATTGTTTAAATTTATCAGTGGAATTATCAGAAAAAAGTATGGTATAGCAGTCACAAGCAACCTGAATTAATCAAGATAGAAGATTTATAACCAAATATTTACGGATAAGCATGGTAGCTCTAGAAGAAAGATTTAGATCGGTTACACTGAAGGCTGTTAAATATTGAGCAGCTAATCTGAAAATCAGTTAAAGTCTGGTCATATCTACTGGTAAATTACAAATAAAAACGCAAAAATCAACGTTCTTCAGGAGCAAAAATTCAGCCATATGTATGATTGCATCATCGTCGGCGCGGGACCTGCTGGTGGAACAGCCGCTTACCATTTAGCCAAGCAGGGACGTTCAGTATTAGTTTTAGAAAAAGAATCTTTGCCAAGATACAAACCCTGTGGCGGAGGAGTATCGCCTGCGATCGCCCAATGGTTTGACTTTGATTTTAGTCCAGCAATTTCTCTGAAAGTGGACGAGTTGCGCTTTACCTGGAAATTGGGCGACCCTGTAGAAACTAAAATAGCCACTATCGAGCCAGTCTGGATGGTGCGACGCGACGTTTTTGACCATTTCTTAATTCAGCAAGCGCAAAAGCAAGGTGCTGAATTAAAAGATTCTACGGAAGTAACTGGAATTGAATTTAAGAGCGACCATTGGCAAGTTAATACAGCTAACGGTCCGGTTACAGGTCGCTTTTTAATCGCTGCTGACGGTGCCAAGGGACCGATGGCAAAATGGTTAGGTTTCAAAGAACGCAAACGCCGTTTAGCAGGCGCTTTAGAGGCTGAAGTTCCGGCAACTGTGGAGAATAAATCCACAATTCACTTTGAGTTTGGTATGGTCAAAAACGGCTATATCTGGAACTTTCCCAAAGCTGATGGTTACTCGATTGGTGTCGGTACTTTTATCGGTGGGGAACCTCAAGACTTTAAGAAAATTTTGGATGAGTACGGAAAAAGTTTTGGTCTAGATGTTAAAACTAGCAAGCAATACGGTCATCCTATTTGTTTGTGGGATGGCAATCAAAAGCTACATACCCAAAATGCGGTTTTAGCAGGGGAAGCTGCTTGTGTCGTCGATCCGATGACAGCAGAAGGTATTCGCCCCTCTATTTTTAGCGGTTTGTTGGCAGCTGGGGCGATTCATCAAGCGCTTTCTGGTGATGCGATCGCTTTAGAAAATTATTCGGAAGCGATTAGCGAACAATGGGGTGCTGATATGGCTTGGGC
This sequence comes from Tolypothrix sp. VBCCA 56010, assembly GCF_050875635.1. Lineage (NCBI taxonomy): Bacteria > Bacillati > Cyanobacteriota > Cyanophyceae > Nostocales > Tolypothrichaceae > Tolypothrix > Tolypothrix sp. VBCCA 56010. The sequence goes on along the minus strand of NZ_JBPAOH010000037.1, from coordinate 21,993 downwards.
GCAAAAGTTAGCCGGCGCATTTTATCGCTTTCCGGGTGTTGGTTACAAAGTGGGTGTTAAGCGCCCTTCTGGTAGCCAAATTATGGGTAGGATTTTGTGTGGGGAATTGCGTTATGGCGATGTCGTGAATCGTGCGCTGAAGCGTTTGGTTCCCATTCCTGGTTTTGGTGGGTAATTGAGTAGAGACGCGATTAATCGCGTCTCTACAAAAGGCTCCTAACTTCTAAATCAAGCATGACTGGCGATCGCTTTATATTCTTGGCACTCACTACATTAAATTTCCTCTGGTGGATGCCAGCCAGCAGAAACCCAGGCTTGTCTGACAGTTACCGCGTAGGCATTGTTGAGTTGAAGAGCGGTAACGCTTGCTCGACCGCAGGCTGTAAGACCCACGATGTATGTGCCATCTTCAGTCCAGGTAAAATGTCGTAACCATTTTTGACGTCTGGGATTGAACAGCTTGACCTGACGATTTGTAACTGGGTCTTGTCCGTGGGTTTGAACTCCTTTGAAAGCGTTGCATAGCCTACAGGAAAGCCAAAGGTTTTCTTCATCATCAGTTCCACCCAAGGCTTTTGGGATAATATGCTCAATCTCCAAAATTCCCAACACATACTTTTGGAGGCTGCGACAGTAACCACATTGGTTTTTTGCCTGTGCCTTGACTCGTGCCCGAACTTCCTCTGAAATGTAGCTCGAACTCACGAACTCAGTGGCTCCATTAATCCACGTCTTACTGCTTCGCTGAATGCAGTCGCTTTCCGCAATAATTTTTCTTGATAGACTTGCATTAGGTCTTGTAATTCTTGCCGCTCGTCCTCAGTTAGAATCCCTGACTGTTGCTTATCTAGCAAGTTACTCAAACGCTTATCTTGGTCTGGCTCCATTTGCAGTTCTGTAAGAGCCATAACTTGCTCATCAGATACTTCTGATATGGGTTCTAGGGTTTCAATATGCGAGCTAATTGGTGGTAGAGAAAGTTTAATGGTATCAGCTAGAACACTAGCCAAATCACGGTTAGCTAGCCGTGCGAAGCGTTCTGCTCGCCGGTAAACCTCATCTGACAAAGTAATCGTGACCTGGGTAGTCATAGCTAATTCTCACTCTGCACTTCTGTGTTTACTCTAAAGTATTAATTTAATTTGCTTTATTTTGTGGGTTTCTCTTTTTCATAATTGGAATAGATTCACCGGAAACCCCAGCAAATTGAATCGCATTGCAAGCAATGTTGAAGGCAAACTCTATCTGTGAATACGTATCATATCGCGCATCGTAAGCTACCAAAGCATCATAAAAGCCAACTGCAAATTCTAGGGCAGCTTGATCGCCAATCGCTGCGTTCATGCCAATGACATAATCAATATGTTGAGCAATAGCATCAGCTTGCTGCTCATCATAGCAAGCATTCAGCACCACACACTCTACTTGCTTGCCGAACAACCCGAAAAGTCCAGCGAGTGCAACTGATGTGACTAACTTTTCTTTTCCGGTTTCATCTTCAAATGATAGTCCTGTAGTTCCCGAACCATGTCCAGAAAAATGGATAATGTTTGGTCGAAAATCTAACACCGCACGACGAACATCTCTTGGACGTACTGCCCATTCCTGTTGCAGAATAAATTTGTCACGTTGTTGCGAAAGCCGCAAACCTTCCTTAATGTCGCGCACTTCCTCATCCAAACGCAGTCGTGATGTTTGTTTGGGGTTCGCTGCTAGAATTAGAATTTTTTGGGGAGGACTTTGAACTGTCGCTTGGGGAATCGGGATCGCCTGGTCTATTTTTTTGGATTGTATTGTCTCCAGAGAATTTTTCGTTGCCAGTTCTCTCTTTTTCATAGTTGGAATAGATTCACCGGAAACCCCAGCAAATTGAATCACATTGCAAGCAATGTTAAAAGCAAACTCTATGCGCGAGTAAGTATCGTATCGCGGATCGTAAGCTACTAAAGCATTGTAAAAGCCAACGGCAAATTCTAGCGCTGCTTTATCGCCGATCGCTGCGTTCATGCCAATGACATAATCAATATGATGAGCAATAGCATCAGCTTGCTGCTCATCATAGCAAGCATTCAGCACCACACACTCTACTTGCTTGGCGAACTGCCCGAAAAGTCCAGCGAGTCCTTCTGGTGTGACTAACTTTTCTTTTCCGGTTTCATCTTCAAATGATAGTCCTGTAGTTCCCGAACCATGTCCAGAAAAATGGATAATGTTTGGTCGAAAATCTAACACCGCACGACGAACATCTCTTGGACGTACTGCCCATTCCTGTTGCAGAATAAATTTGTCACGTTGTTGCGAAAGCCGCAAACCTTCCTTAATGTCGCGCACTTCCTCATCCAAACGCAGTCGTGATGTTTGTTTGGGGTTCGCTGCTAGAATTAGAATTTTTTGGGGAGGACTTTGAACTGTCGCTTGGGGAATCGGGATCGCCTGGTCTATTTTTTTGGATTGTATTGTCTCCAGAGAATTTTTCGTTGCCAGTTCTCTCTTTTTCATAGTTGGAATAGATTCACCGGAAACCCCAGCAAATTGAATCACATTGCAAGCAATGTTAAAAGCAAACTCTATGCGCGAGTAAGTATCGTATCGCGGATCGTAAGCTACTAAAGCATTGTAAAAGCCAACGGCAAATTCTAGCGCTGCTTTATCGCCGATCGCTGCGTTCATGCCAATGACATAATCAATATGATGAGCAATAGCATCAGCTTGCTGCTCATCATAGCAAGCATTCAGCACCACACACTCTACTTGCTTGGCGAACTGCCCGAAAAGTCCAGCGAGTGCAACTGATGTGACTAACTTTTCTTTGCCGATTTCATCTTCAAATGATAGTCCTGTAGTTCCCGAACCATGTCCAGAAAAATGGATAATGTTTGGTCGAAAATCTAACACCGCACGAAGGACATCTCTTGGACGTACTGCCCATTCCTGTTGCAGAATAAATTTATCTCGTTGTTGTGAAAGCCGCAAACCTTCCTTAATGTCGCGCACTTCCTCATCCAAACGCAGGCGTGATGTTTGTCTGGGGTTCGCTGCTAGAATTAGAATTTTTTGGAAAGGACTTTGAACTTGGACTGGTTCTTCAGGTACTGAGTCAAATCCCAAGCGATCGCCAAAATGTTGAGTTGATTCGGAATTTTCCTCTATTTGTCTAATTAGCAATTCCGGAATTGATAAGTTTAGTCCCGGAACTTGTTGCTTGTCTCCTGCTTTTGCAAGTTGACTTAACTCAGTTACCGCTTTTGTCATCTTGCCACGAACAAAACTTGCCATCCCACGAGAATAAATCAACAGTGGCTCAAACCCAGCTAACGGTTCTGCAAACGTTTCCACTATAGATGCCATGCGAACCCACTCTGCTTTTTCCTCTAATTTCAAATCTCTAAGAGCAGATGCAATTTCGCGTGCAGCTTCACTAGGTTTTGTATAAGCTAAAGCCGTCCACCTCTGAACTTGAGCAAAATCACGCATATCCGGATCGTGACTCTCAAGCTGTTGTTTTACATAGACAAGCAAAAAATCAGACAATTCATGAATTCGCTTTTCGCCAAAACGGGGATTTGCTTTCAATTTTCTCAGCAGTGCATTTCGCACCTCTGTTTCCATTTCATAGAGTTCATGTCCCACTTCATCACAAAGGCTGGAAAGTAACAAATCTGCCACAGCTAGCCAGGGAATTTTCAGTGCTTCACCGTTACGATCGCGTTGAAAGTTCGCCCACAAGCGATAAAGCAAATCGGGTGTCAGCGCTAACGGAAAAGCAGCATGATAAGCGAAATCAAGATGCGCTTCACCAAAGCGTTGGTGAAAAGCTTCTATTCTACGAGTAACGACTTCTGGCTTCATTTTATACAGCGATAATTTTGATTCCAGTTCACTTATTTTATCTGTCCTCCAACGTTAATTGATCGCCCACGCAAAACATCGATCGCACTATCCAACCCCTGACGGCTCAATTCAAACATCGGTACTAAACGCGCAATTTCACCCGCAGTCGTCCCAAACCAGCGCTCTGTCGCCATTGGATTGACCCATGCTATATAACGAATTCGTTGCTTTAATTGGTATAAAAATTTTTCTGTCAACTCTAGCCTTTCTAAGCTATAACCACCCCGCGCTGCCCCCGCATCACTAAAAATCAACACAGTCGAACATTCTGGACGCAGTTTAGCCAGAAAATCTAATACAGGTTCAGCTTTCTGGCGGACAGTATCTCTGTAAATATACTTGGTTGGGCAGTTATGAAAGTAATAAATACCAGCTTTTCCTAAGCGCCCTCCCCGCAAGGCTGTATCTGCTAACCGCTGCGATAAAGCGTGAAACGGTACCATTGAGCCTTTTTGGTCAATCAGTAACTGTAATTCTGTACGATTTACTCGACTGGGAACCATTACAGGTTCTAGCAAAATTCCCTGTTGTCCAATCCGGTCAATTGTTGCTTCTACATCTAATGTGGGCAAACCTTGCCGCACGAAACGCCGCAAATGTCGCCAGCTTTGCTTCATCTGGCGTCGCGTTACTGGAAAATACTCATCGGTTTGGGTAAAGCGATTCTCTGGAATTTCATCATAGCTGTTAGTAGTAATTTGTACGGCTTCAGCTACTTGCATTTCATCTTCAACTTCTATCAATTCTGATGAAACCGGTACGGAAGCTGGTGTATTTTCGACTTGTTCGGGTTTGGGTTGAGAACTGGACTTAGTAGTTTTTGTGTCCGAACTGTCCGGTTTTTCCGGTGAGGTGGGAGTAAAAGCGCTGTTGGTGGATGAAGCACTGATTACTTGTTGAAAGTGATAATTAAACAGGTGTTCCTCGTCCTTCGATTTCACCCACAAAGTACGGCAAAGTTCCGCTAATGCCTCTTGGTTAGTTGTGCCAAAGCCTTTCTGTAAAGCTTCTAGAATCAGGCGATACTCATCAATGCCCAGTGGTAAACCTGCCTCTCGCAGCCGCGTGAAGAGGTCAAGTAGCGGTAATTCTTCTGGGGTAGTAGTCGCTAATTGTACTTGGGGAGTTTTCATAGAATGCTTGGCGATGTTCCTGACGACTGAAGTCGCGGCTGTACAAACGAAGTCCGCGAAGGCGGACTAAGAATAACTTGCATTTGAAGCCTGCGGAGGCAGGCTTTGTTTGTGTAGCCCCAGGCTTCCAGCCTGAGGGCACAATAGATTAATATAATATTCATTGCGATCGCTCTTGAAACACGGCACGCGCATTTGTCTAATATTCATTGCGATCGCTCTTGAAACACGGCACGCGCATTTGTCTAATATTCATTGCGATCGCTCTTGAAACACGGCACGCGCATTTGTATAATATTCATTGCGATCGCTCTTGAAACACGGCACGCGCATTTGTCTAATATTCATTACGATCGCTCTTCAAACACGGTACAAAGCATTTGTCTAATATTCATTGCGATCGCTCTTCACTATAACGTCGATAATCATCCCAACTCTTCAGCAACACTCCAGGATACAAAAGTTCTGTTTTCAACTTGCTGAGAATTTCCTCGTCGGAATTGTGCTTGAGTAGCATGTCAATCCAATCCATCAACTCGCTGGTACTCACCTTTTTGCCTGCGTCTCCTTTGTCTTGTTGCATCTGGTTGCGAAGATTGATAAAGCGATCGATAATTGCATCGAGTAATACTAAACGCGGATCGGGGAAAGAAAAGCGAGCTTTAATTATCTCAATCAAATCCTGCCGCTGCGGAAATTTGACGTAGTGAAACAAACAGCGACGCAAAAAGGCATCGGGCAAGTCTTTTTCATCGTTACTTGTAATAAAAACTATCGGTGTCGCTTTCGCTTGAACTTTCTTGATGGGGCTGGTTTGTTTAACCTCTATTACCTCAAACCGTTTCTCATCAAGCTCTAACAGCAAATCATTGGGAAAGTCGATATCAGCTTTATCAATTTCATCAATCAGTACAACTGTGCGGCGTTCGTTGCGAAAAGCACGTCCTAGCGGTCCCCATTCGACGTAAGCATCAGCATTTTTCGCTTTTTCTACGGCATCTTTATCTATCCCGGAAGCAGCAAGTTGTGCATCTCGCAATCTGCCAACGGCATCATAAGTATACAGTCCATCCCGCGCTCGACTGGTAGATTTGACGTACCAAGCTTCATAAGGTAAATTTAGCTCGTAAGCGACAGCACGCGCTAACTTTGTTTTGCCACAACCGGGTTCACCTTTTAATAATAAAGGACGTTCCAGAGCGATCGCTAAATTCACTGCTTCTACTAATTTCTCACCGGGCAAATATGGATACAAAAGTTGCCCTGTTAGCTTATCTTGTTCTTTTGGTTTCGGCTGTTTATCCTTGTCACCAGTGTATCTCAGTCGCTCGTCTACAGCTTTAACCACCTATCCTCTCCTTGTTCCCAACTATAACCACACAAACCAAAAATTTCCGCAAACACCCGTTCCGGAATGCCTTCACTGTTCTCTAAAATTACCTGAACTGTGCAGTCAATTTTTTTAGTCACTTTTGTGGGTAGTGCATCAATTGCATTTTCCATCCAGTTAACTAACACTTGGTCAGATAGACGGTCAATAATCGGCAGTCTTATAGGAGTACAAGGTTGCCAAAGCGTTTCAAATTCATCTGCAAACGCGATATTCCAGCTGTTAACACAACCATCCTGGTCAACTAAAAACATCAATAAAAAAAACTCGTTGCTTGAATAAATCGTCTGTTGAGTTGAGTTTACCAGGGGAAGCCAAAATTCGCGGATCAATTCGTCCAAATAGTCTTCCTCAATGCAATCCATATCGTGAAAAACCAAGATGACGTGCTGATTTTTCAACTGAGACATCACATTTCTAGCAATTTCAGACAATGAAAAGTCTTGTACTCCTATCTGACGCCCTAATTCACGCCATAATGCTTTAATGTCAGTCCTAAATGCTTTGCGGGAGAGGTGAAATTGAATTGGCGGAGTTACGGAACCATCAGGTATTGCGTTTAACAAGCGTCTCAAGAGAAATATTTGCCCGTGTTCTGGCAAGCCATGAACCAAAAAAGCCCCGATACGGTTTTGTTCAATAAATTCTCGGAATAAGCGTACCTGCTTGATATAGTTGAGGCGAAACAGTTCAATGTGTATTCGCTCACTTTCTAGATTATCAATTTGGTTGGCGAGGCGATCGCGTTCTGCTTCAAAACGCTCAATTTCCTTATTTAGCTGAAAAGCTACTAAACTACCTGCCTCAATTGCCGAATCATTCCGCAAGCGTTTTATCTTCTCGCTAAGTAGATCGTACTGTTGTTGAAGTTCTTCGCGTTTGTGCTGTAAGTGTTGAACTGAGGACATCTCTAAGCTTCTTTTTCCATTCAGAAATTGCGATTATTGAAGTTTGTTTTCTAGCTTCTCAATCTTTTGAGCAAGTTGTTCTATTTCAGCTTCAGCTTGTTCAATCTCTTTTTCCAACTGATACTTTACACTAGTACCAGCTTGAATTGCTGAATCTTTCCTTAGGCGCTTGAGTTTCTCGCTGAACTGATCGTACTGTTCTTGAAGGCTCTCAAGTTCCTGTAAAATTCGCCGTCGTTTTCCTTTGGTCAAGTTAGTCGGTACTTCGTCCTTAGATATCATGTGTTGCACAGAAATATTTTTTTTATAAATAACTGGTTTAAGATGTTCTGGAAGACTATATAGTTGAATTTCTACACAACCAAACTCATAAGCGTCTTCAATATAACGATTTGCTGCTAAAGCCTTATAAAAACCAACTGCAAAAGCGATCGCTGCTTTATCTCCAATAGCGTCATTCATCCCAATTACAAACGGAATATATTGAGCGATCGCTTTAGCCTGAATCTCAGAATAGCAGGCATTTATCACCACACAATTAATGCTTTGTGCAAATAACTTAAACATTGCTGCTAAATCATCAGGTTTAACAGGCTGAACTTTGCCGACTTCATTCTCAAAGCACAATTCACCCGTACTTTTACCATGTCCGGAAAAATGCACAATCTGTGGTTCAACATCGAATATTGCGTCTGTGATATCCCCAACGCGCACCGACTCTCGCTGTTCTAGTTGAAACCTTCCTGGTTTACCCAGCCTTGCCTTAATATCGCGCAACTCTTGTCCTAAGCGTAACCGAGATTCGTCACTAGGATCGGCTGTGAGAAATAGAATTTTAACTTGGCTATCATTCATTGGATTAGCAACTTAATTGATATGTAACTCATGCAAAAACTCTCTCAAACTCTTATTCCTTCTCCTTCGGAGACGCTGCGCGAACGTGTCCTTCGTGTCTTCTCCTTCGGAGACGCTTCGCGAACGTGGTTCGTTATTCCCTGAAGAGTGCGTAAGTTCTATTTACCTCTTTTCTACAAACGGAAAAAGCCTCTTTCCCGACTGGGGATGAGCGGTAAACCGCTCACTACGAGAAAAAGTAGAGAATCAACCCTGTTAATAGTAAACAAACAATTCCCGCAGCACCGGCTAGGGGTTTTTTGTTTTTACCAGTCAACCACTCAGGGACTTTACCAGTGTAAGTAATTAACTCTGCTGTATCTAGGCAAGCGATCGCCCATACCCATCCCGCGTGCAATCCAATCGCTAAACCTAAATTATTGCGATCGCTAAACCGTGCCAATACCAGCACCATTCCCATTAACCACAGTCCCGGTAATTGCGGTATAGTTTCCCGTCGTTCCCAAACTAAATGTAGTAAAGCAAAAATCAAGCTAGAAATTACTGCTGCTACCCAAACTGAATAATCCCGCGTCAGTTGAGTAAACAAAAAACCGCGAAAAATCAACTCCTCTACACCACCGACAAACAAAGCTACCAAAAAAATAGGTAGCAAGATAGATTGTAGTTGCTTTGTCTGGGACTCTTGCCAGCTGCACCACGAAAGCCAAAATTGCCCACCAAATACAACAGCTAAACTCAAGACTCCCAACACAAAACCCAGTCCCAAAGAACCGAGAAGGGAAATATTCACTCTTAAGCCATAATCTGAAAAAGATGTATTAGTCAGCCAATTTATACCCCAGAGAATAAAAGGTGCTAATAAATAAAGCGAAACTAATAAAGGTAATTTTTGTTCTGGCTGCAAAGCTTTGCCGAGTTGCAAATTCAGTACTAGTGCCGATACTATTGCTACTGGGAACCAGCATACTATCCAGCCAATGAAAAAAGCCATCACTACCACTACCGCTGGTGCATTTTCAAGAAATGACACTAAGGTGTTGATTGATGGCTCAAATGATGCTATCGAAACAGACAAAAACAAATACGACATACTTCTTGCAAACATAGATTTCTTGTTTTTTAATCAAGCTTCTACCAAAATTGGCAATCTCTACAAGATGTCTAATCGTATTTTTTTGACTCGACACAGTTATTAAACAAAAGATGTTAATTTTTCTTACATAGAGAACAAGTTATCAAGCATTTAGCTTGAAATGCCTCCAGATCGAAAAATTTACTCTTCGTCTTCGTCTTCGTCTTCTTCATCTTCGTCTAATTCTAAATCTTCATCTGCCTCGGTCAATTTTTTATCACCTTCACCAACTTGAATCAGGTGAATATGCTTATATCCCAGTTTAATTTCAAACTCATCACCTGACTTTAAGCCCATTGCTTTGGTGTAGGTGGCTCCAATCACAATCTGACCATTTTGATGTACGCTAACACGATAGGTTGGTTCACGCCCACGTCCATCTTTTGGTGCTTCTGGACTGAGAGGAATTCCCCTAGCTGATAGCAAAGCATCGTAGAAATCGGTCAGGTTTACTCGTACCTGACCACCTTTAGTAGTTGTGTAATAGCCACATTGCTTGGCTCTTTCTCGTCGTGGTAAAGTAGAAAGTTCTTTTACCTTAGCAAGCAGTGCTTTTCCAGTTAATGGCGCGGTTGCGGTTTCAGTCATTACGCTCAAATTATCCTTAGTCTCTCCAAACTGATAAACGATATTGTCTCATGCCAGTATTTGGCTTTTTGACACCTGCCCAAACCTACTCAAGACCCTAGCATAAGAGGTGAATTCCTGCTTATAAAAGCCATAAGATCCGAGGGAAAAAGTAGTGTAGATTCGCCCAAGAGTTTGCGGTGTAGATGTTCTTCACACTCAACTCTTGTTTTCACCATCAACAGACGAACAGCTTGCATCTGCCGTTGGGAGTTATTTCTTTATTGCCGTTCTATTTTGAAGGCACACAATAGATTAGAGGTTATGGTTGTCACAGGCATTAATTTCGGTGAGTGTACGGCATTGTTAAGCATTCTTTGCCATTGAGAGGTGAAATAATTTTCTCTTTTGACGCTAATATGGCGGTGTAATCTTAAGCCACCTTTACAAATTGTGTCGGTTCTACTACTAGAAAGAAGTCGTAGACCAATCGAAAATGCAGGCTTTTCAGTTTCAGCGTTAGCCTTTGTTGCTCTTGAGTCGTAAGGGTTTCCTCTTCCTCATCTGAGCGTTTTTTAGAACAGCATAGTATTTGCATACGGTTTTTGTGCATACACCCTTTTATCCTGCCAGTAGAGACGATAAATTTCACCTCTCTACATTACAAAGAAACAAAACTATAATAATAGCCGCAGAAGAGACGGCTATTTATACTGGTTTTGTTGCCTCGTAATTTTATATTAAATACTAGCATGGACTAATAATAGCAAAATTGTTGTTTATTTTTGAATTAAAGTTGCGAAGTTACTTTTATTTAAATCCCTCCCCTAGGGAAGCAAAAAATGGTGAGGATTTTCAGGAGCGCTTTATTACCGTCGGGTAAAAATGGTAGGATTTTGAGGAAGTTTGCATTTCGGATTTTCGCTATGAGCAAAACTCCGGTTAATGGTGCTTGATTACCAATCATTCGTTATTACCGCACAGCTTTTAGAAAAATTAATTTAATTTACAGGCTTTTTGACAACTGACGTACTTGAGCGCATTTTCTTGATTTGGGACTCGGCTTCACCGCAGTTGTCCTTCTTGTGCGCCGCAGTCTGGAAAAAAATTTATCCCCAAATGGAGATGTTTCTTACAAACTTTAACAATTCTATATAACCAAAAAAATATTGTTTAGCCATCCTAAGAGGGATTTTTCTATGAATGGATTGTCTTTGGTGGACATTAACATATATTTATATCTCAATGAGTGCTCTTTGAGGATAGAGGTTGAGGCGATCGCCCAACCGATTCGGCATTTAGAGAACTAAGATTTTTCTGGTTATCCTTGAACTAGAATCAGTAGCTCTTTTATCATCAGTCAATTAACAGCTGGCTTTGAATTAAGGGCAATATGATTATGGGTCGATGAGTGCAAGGAATATGCATGTACTCATGATTTACTAGTCAGGCGAGATAATTTTAAGACTTTGGTTGGTGGAAATGGAAGTTCTTTTTAAGGTCATTCGGCAAACAGAAAATTCATCCCCTGTGGTACAAACTTACCGCTTAGAGGCAGAACCGGGCAATACAATCCTGGATTGTCTCAATCAAATTAAGTGGGAGCAAGATGGAACTTTAGCGTATCGCAAAAATTGTCGCAATACTATTTGTGGTAGCTGTGCCATGCGAATCAATGGACGTTCGGCTTTAGCATGTAAGGAAAATCTCAGAAGTGAAATTGCCCGATTAGAAAATATCCCAGCACCGGGAAATAAGGCATCTTCTATTCCCGAAATCACGATCGCCCCGTTGGGTAATATGCCGGTGATTAAAGATTTAGTTGTGGATATGAGCAGTTTTTGGGATAACCTAGAGGCAGTTGCTCCTTATGTCAGCACGGCAGGGCGACAAGTTCCAGAAAAAGAATTTTTGCAAACACCACAAGAGCGATCGCTTCTCGATCAAACTGGCAATTGTATTATGTGTGGAGCTTGTTACTCTGAATGCAATGCCCGTGAAGTAAACTCAGATTTTGTCGGTCCCCATGCTCTTGCCAAAGCTTACCGCATGGTCGCAGACTCCCGCGATCGCGACATTGAAAATCGATTAGAAAATTACAACGAAGATACTAAAGGTGTTTGGGGTTGCACTCGTTGTTTTTACTGCAATAGTGTTTGTCCGATGGATGTAGAGCCACTCGAACAAATTACTAAAATTAAACAAGAAATTCTCGAACACAAACAAGTAGCCGACAGCCGTTCAATTCGCCACCGCAAGGTATTAGTAGATTTGGTGAAAGAAGGTGGCTGGATTGATGAACGTAAATTTGGCTTACATGTAGTCGGCAATTACTTTAAAGACTTAACAGGGTTGCTCAGTATTGTACCCTTGGGGATGCGAATGATCGCTAAAGGTAAATTCCCACTATCATTTGAGTCTTCAGAAGGAACTCAACAAGTGCGATCGCTTATCGAAGCTGTTCAAGAAGAGGGACTAGCGACTGGGGACTAGGGACTGGGGAGACAAGGGAGACAAGGGAGACAAGGGGACAAGGGGACAAGGGGACAATTCTTTCTCCCCATCTCCTAGTCTCCCCTCTCCCTGTCTCCCACTCTCCCCCTCCCCCCCTCCTAGTCTCCCCACTCCCCACTCCCCACTCCCCACTTCCATTCTTAAGGTATATTCAAACGCTGTCCAGAACGGTCATAGACAAAAATATCCCACTGTCCGTTGAGACTAGACTCAAAGGAGATTCTACTTGCATCAGCGCTGATTGTCGGGTTGCGGACTTCCGCTTGAAGATTAGCAGTTAAATTGCGTGATTGTCGCGTTTCCCGGTCATAGAGAAAAATAGCCGATCGCCCTTGACGAGAAGCCGCAAAGACAATAAAACGACCATCATCGTCAACACTAGGATGAGAAGCGATCGCATCCAAAGAATTTAAACCAGGCAAATCAATTAAATTGCCAGTCACCATATCAAACATATACACATCCTGGCTGCCCCGGCGATCGCTAGTAAAAACAATATACCTACCCGAAATTTGCGGATTTAATTCTGAAGCTGAACTGTTAAAACTTCTACCCCCCGGATCAAAAGGGTAACTTAACAGGCGAGGATAGCCAACACAGCCACTCAACAAGCTCGTTAATGCCAACACAGGTATAAAAATAGAGCGTTTCATATATTAGTCATTGGGCAATGGGCAATGGGCAACGGGCAATGGGCAATGGGCAATGGGAATAAAAAGAAGTTTCCGAATTTTGCCTACGCAAGACCATGCCCCATGCCCGATGCCCAATGCCCCCTCTTTCCCTCCTCTTCAAGGTGCAGGTACAGTTGCACCATTAGGAATATCTAACTCAATATTTGGTCCCCGGTCTAGTACTTCAATATCCCACTGACCGCGACTGGCAGTTTCAAATACAACATAACGTCCGTCTGGGCTGAGATGAGGATTTCTGATCCAGCCGCGATAGATTGGGGTGAGGATTTGTGATTGTTGGGTAGCGCGATCGTAAAGTGCCACAACTGGTCTACCTTGGTCGCTAGTAATGTAAGCAATATAACGCCCTGTGTAGCTCAGACTTGGACTTTCAGCAATGGTATCTGCTCGATTTAAACGCGGTGTGGGAATAAACTGTTGCTGTTGCAAGTCATACACCAATAGCTGGTGAATACCGTTGCGATTTGAGACAAACGCTAAAAAGCGACCATTTCCACTCAAAGTCGGTTGCTCTTCAGTGTAGCGACTGTTGAGGGAATTGGAAGCAACGGGGATAATGCCGGAATCACAGGATACAAGTAAGCTTGTGAAGCTAAAGATAAAACTCAAAGAAAACAGTCTTTGGAGCCAATTTTTAGGTGTAAATTTTGTCACCTCAAATGTTTTTCATCGCAATTTTTGCGACATTCACCTAAGCTTTATTAAATATCATCAAATTTAGTCGAATTATCGGACTCTTCATCTGGCTGTTCCAGCGGTTTGTAATCTACGTATTCAGTTGGCGTTGCATCATCTTCGCGTTCTCTACGCACAGGAGAGTCATTAGGCGATCGCCTTCTTCTTGCTCTGGGAGTTACATCTTCAGTGCTTTCCGGGCGGGAATTACTATTACCACCACGACGCGCAGGTTTTCTCACCTCACCAGAATTGTCCCAATCATCAACTTGTTGCCGAGAAGAAGAACCCCATTCATCATCAGTTCTTTCTGGGGTACGATTTACAGGACGCCGCGAACTAGGACGACGCGGTTTGTCTGTGGTTTCTGGTCTTTCGCGAGTATTACGGCGTTCCGAACGACGTGGTGCTTCATCACTGTAATAATCATCGTTTCTAGAGCGATCGTCCCTACTACCCCGAATCCGAGCGCGTGGGCGTTCCGGCTCATAGTCATCATAAGGCAGTGGTTCTAACTCTGCATCTACCTCAGCCTTATAACGCCGATTATAAGAATAGTTATCGCTGACATCTCGACCATCATCGACAATTTTCGTATTCCGCTTGGCTTGCTCAGTCGCAATACCCCGCAAGCGAATACTTTCAACTGCAAAAAACACAGTTGTACCAACTAAAAGTAGCTGACCAAATTGCAAAATCGGGTCTAGACGCCATCCTTGGAAGATAAGAATAAAGCCGCACAGCAAGCCCACCGCTGCAAAAAAGATATCTTGGTCTCTTGACAGTTCTGGACGCACAGAGCGGAGAAAATACAGAGCCGCCCCAGCCACAGCCAGGAAAATTCCTAGGAAAGTGGCTGGAGTTGCTCCCACATTTACCTGAGCCAGGAAACTGGCTGAGTTCAGCCCAAAATTTATCATAGAACCTCGTGGGATGTGTGGAAACCGCGTCTTTTTAAAGCGCAGATGAAATTACGACTCAAGCAGTTAAAACTGCTGTTCCCCTTTCGGGGTGAAAAGGACAGGGATGTAGTATCCTTTTCTTTCCCTCTAATGCTGGGAATTGCCTTGCTACATCAGTAAAGTGAGCCTTGCCAAAGTTATCGGTCGGTACTATCGCTCGCAGCACTGTCTTACCCTTCGTAAAACTGTTTAACCATTCGGTTCTAGAGTCCGAGACTGGCTAGATCGCATCTCGGAGTAGGTCTTTAACTCTTGCCGATAACGTAGTCAGTTAAGACTTAGGCGGGTCAACTAACTGAAACTTGGGCATGAAAGCTTTATCACTTCAGTGCAGGGTGTTGACTGCTATTTTCCTAATATGACATCTATGTTAGCGATTAAAATCACTACTCTAATCAGGGACAAAATATTAATGTAGAGACGCGATTCGGTCACGTCTCTACATTCAGAATATGTATCTGCTAGCTAAGTATACCTTTGACTAGCATTTAAGGAATCAATGTTCCGATTGCAACCAGGTATTTCGCTAACAAATAATCGCTTGTGAGAGTCAAACCGACTCTTGCAAGTGTTCTTAACGTTGGATTTTATCTTTTTGGCTAATAAAAATCAGACCAACAGTCGCCGGAACAACGACAATTACTGTACCCAAGACAAGACTCCAAAGGAAATTTGCTAAAGAAGGCGTCATAGATTTCAACATGAATTTACACTCTTCATCATAATTCTAATGTTGTATCAGTTCCTTGAAAAGCCTCCAAGCATTAACTCCTAAACTTAGTGACGAAGTTAACCAATAATTAAATCAACTGCGCTTCGATGTTCGGTTATCTAACCAAGCGGACGAGTCAAAGCTTGTGGTTATGGCGCTTTGCATTTAGATAAAATATCATAAACACGACTAGCAGCACGCAATCAACTGAGTATCCATTAGGGCTTTACCATTACAAACTACGAGTAATTTAGTATAAATCCCTCTCAGTGATTGAAATAAAATTATAAACAGTGCTTTACAAAGCTTAAAATTTTTTCTTTCTGCACGGAGAGTAGTTCAAAGCGATGACTGGTGTTAACCTTATTGATTTGATTCTCAGTCTACTATTGGGACTGATGATATTGTTGTTTATTTTCCGGATAATTCTTACCTGGTATCCCCAAGTAGATTTAAATCGTTTGCCCTTTAATCTGGTTGCTTGGCCCACCGAACCGTTCTTAGTGCCCTTGCGAAAGATTGTACAACCTATCGGCGGAGTAGACATTACCCCCATTATTTGGGTAGGAATTCTCAGTTTGTTGCGAGAAATTCTTCTAGGTCAGCAAGGGTTGCTGACCATGATGTTTCGTGTATAGTCGAAAATTGGGCATGGGGCATGGGGCATTGGGAATAGGTAATTGGTAATTGGGCAAAGTCGGGCATTGGGCATTGGGAATTGGCAATAAAAAGAAGCTAGACGTATTTCACAGCCACACATAGACCACTTGGACGATGCCCCATGCCCCATTCCCCATTCCCCATTCCCTAACTATTATTCATCTCCTGGATAAAATTGGTATAAACATTACCTGACAAAAACTGGGGAGTTTCCATAATTTTTTGATGAAAACCGATAGTTGTAGGTAATCCGGTAATTGCACATTCGCGTAATGCGCGTTTCATGCGGTTAATAGCTGTTTGGCGGTCTGGTCCCCAAACAATTAATTTGCCGATGAGCGAATCGTAGTAGGGAGGAATTTGGTAATCGGTGTAAACGTGGGAATCAATGCGAACACCGGGACCTCCAGGGGGGAGATAGCCGCTGATACGTCCGGGGGCTGGGCGAAAGTCATGGTCGGGATCTTCGGCGTTGATGCGACATTCGATCGCATGACCTCGCAGAACTACTTGCTCTTGATTAATCTTAAGTCTTTCTCCTTGAGCTATGCGAATTTGTTCGCAAACCAAGTCCATGCCGGTAATCATCTCTGTAACCGGATGTTCAACTTGAATCCGGGTGTTCATTTCCATAAAGTAGAATTTACCGGATTTATCAAAGAGAAACTCGATTGTACCTGCTCCAGTGAAATTAATAAACTGGGCAGCTTTGACGGCAGCTTGTCCCATTTTATCTCGCAAATCTGGGTCTAAAGCAGGGCTGGGAGCTTCTTCTAGTAGCTTTTGATTGCGACGCTGAATTGAGCAATCCCGTTCGCCTAGGTGGATGACATTACCGTAATTATCCGCCATAATTTGAAATTCAATGTGGCGCGGACGTTCGATAAATTTTTCTATATAAACGCCAGAATTACCAAAAGCGGCTCCGGCTTCGCCTTGTGCTGCTAGAAAAAGCTTGACAAATTCGCTTTCATCTTGTACCAAACGCATACCGCGTCCACCACCACCTGCCGTGGCTTTAATCATTACTGGATAGCCGATATCTTTGGCGATCGCCAATCCTTCTTCCTCAGACTCTACCAACCCATCACTTCCCGGTACAGTCGGAACCCCGGCTTTTTGCATGGTTTCTTTTGCCGTTGATTTATCCCCCATTAAGCGAATCGCTTCCGGAGACGGACCAATAAATGCAATATGATGATCTGCACAAATTTCTGCAAACCTGGCATTTTCTGACAAAAAGCCATAACCGGGATGAATCGCAGTAGCATTGCGCGTCAGTGCCGCAGCAATAATATTGGGAATATTCAAATAACTTTTACCGCTGGCAGGTTCGCCAATGCAAACCGCTTCATCGGCAAGTTGGACGTGGAGAGCATTACGATCAACTGTAGAGTGAACTGCAACAGTAGCAATCCCCATTTCCTCACAGGCACGGAGAATGCGAAGCGCAATTTCTCCTCGATTGGCAATTAATATTTTATCAAACTTCATCTTCTAGCTTTAATATCAGTACCACTAGATTGACATTCTCTCCTATTCAATTTGAAACAACGCTTTCGTGTTATTGCAAATTATGACAAGAGATTCCCAAGCCTCATTCATAGTCAGCGTTGCTTTGAACGATGAGGCTGACTACCTCTTAGGGTCTTAACTAGATTAGCAACACGAATGCTATTAATCTATGTCAGTTCGCCGAATCAAGGCAGTAAAAGCGCTTTTTGTCCGGTTTTGCTTTTCGGTGGAAGTAGATTGGCAGCACTTCTGGTCACACCCCATTTAATATCTCTTGTGCAACTGCTAAATTTCTGTCAGTCTGATATCCGCATTCGGAAAATTTCTGAATTCGTACACTTAAATAAATTAAATTTTTCGGAAATTAGCTCTTACTTTACTATATTTGTTTTTTTATGCTATATTCTATCTTCAGACAACTTATGCGGATGTGGCGGAATTGGTATACGCGCACGCTTGAGGTGCGTGTGGGCAATGCCCTTGCGAGTTCGAGTCTCACCATCCGCATTTTTTCATATGAAGTTAGGAGTTGTAGAGACGTTCCACACTCCCACGTCTGTACAAAAGTTAGGAGGCGCGGAGTTAGGAGTTATTACTCCCCCTTGTCCTCCAAGTCCAGTGGACACGTTCCACGGGCAGGGATGCCACATGCTTCAACGTTCGTGACCTCCCAACGGGAGAGCCACTACGAATGGACCCAAACCGACACCGCGCTGCCTTGACTTACCGCAACGCAGTGGCGAGTGGAAAATACGCACAGAAGTGTCCTCCCCTTGTCCACGGACACGTTCCTTAACGGGGACGCCACATGCTTCAACGGAGGGAACCTCAACGCCAGATGCCTCAAGTCGGGAAACCCGCCCACGGCACTGGCTCCGCAACGCAGTGGCGAGTGGAAAATACGCACTCGCGCTCGTCCTCCCCTTGTCCCCCACTCCCCCCACCTCCCCACCAGGGCGGTGGTTTTTTTATGCTTTTGTGTTTTTTATGCTTTTATATAGATAGGTGAAGTTTTGTAAAAACGTTGACTGCTACTTTTAAATCGACAAACAACTTAACACTACCCGCCGGATGGCATCGCCTCTCCCCCATTTGGCAAGGTGACGCACAAGCCATTCAAAAAGGTCTGCCTCACACTCAGCTAGCACCAACTTGGCAAATGCTACTTTTGGGTGACGGTTCCCCCACACGGCACTTAGAATTGCTTACAGGTGAGCCAACGGAAGTGGATGTAATCGACATGTCATTAGTTGGCATGGACTTGGATAATGCTCCTGACTTAATTGAAGCTGTCCCAGGACCTAGACTGCGACGACAAGTTTGGTTGCGTACTGCTTCTGGTCAAAGATTGGCGTATGCTACCTCATGGTGGGAAGCTTCTCATGTAGATGAGTATTTGCAAAACCGTTCATTACCTATTTGGGCTAGTTTGGCTCGTCTGCGCACTGAGTTATATCGCGATGTCCAAGGAGTTTATTACGGTTACTCAGATGCGCTACAGTCAGGTTTTGGTGTCAATGGACCTTTTTGGGGTCGCCACTATTTGTTTTGGCATCACGGACAGCCTCTGACTTTAATTTATGAAGTTTTTTCGCCTTACTTAACAAAATATTTGGGATCGATGCAGGTGACTGCTAATGGTAAGGTTTAGCGCTACGCAGGTGGAGAATTAATAATTAAAAATTATTTTGGTGTCGCTAATTTCTTCTTTTGGGCGCGAATATTGGCAATATATAATATAATACACGCCTTGAATTAGTGATAATAAAAGATTTTTGTAGTAAGGACTGAAGTCCTTATCTTAGAAGATGAGGACTTCAGTCCTCACTACGAACTCATCAAAGCAATTTAAGGATTATTTCTGGTAAAATTATTCTACAAGTCATGAATATTTAATTTTTGATGATTTAAAAATAATTGCTAGTTATCATCAAAAAAATCAGGCTGGTTTGGGATATGCGATCACTCAATATAAATTTCAATAATTCGCAACAACTAGCCTTCGCTTGAAAACGTCAGTGGTAAATATTCGTTCTGTAGCTTATATTTTGTAATACCAATAAACTGACCTATAAGTAAAAGTTCCCGGTAGCATCAGATAAGTTCCAATACAACCAACGAAAAGTTATGTCAAAATAGGGCGTGAGGCAGCTAAACACTTGCAGCTTTGTCAAGTTAGGTATATCTTCACAGTGCTTGACGTGACGAATTTATCTTTTCGGACACTTTCTAATGGTTCTCACCGTCCAATCTACGAGAATCTACCCGTTGTCGGGGTGATGTGCTGCTTTCACGCTTTGTGCGGGCATCGTCGGGGTCAAAAGCGCATACTGTAAAAAAGGGTAACTCGCTACAAAAGCACCACTAATGAAACAGTAGTAATTTGAGAAAACAATACTTTATGTCGATTACCAAAGTATTAATAACTCTCAGTAAAGAGAAACCAATGTAATTAAGTGTCCTGAAGAAGAGTAAACCTTTGAGTTTACTATACCAATCAAGCAAATAATGAGTTCGCAATTATGAGGTGTTAGGTTTCAATGGCACTACCTGTTGTATCTGTCTTATCAACGCAGAAAAAAAAGAAACCGTCTTTAGTGCTGACGCTTTCATCTGCCGGGTTGTTGATTGGTGTGGGGAGTGCAGCATTCTGGCTTTTAACTCAGGGAAAATTATTTTCCAGATTGCCAGTAGGTGCAAATATTATCCCTCAAGATGCCTTATTTACGGTTTCTTTAACCACCGATGCCAGTCAATGGCAAAAATTGCGCTCTTTTGGTACAAAAGAAACCCAAGCAGAACTAGATAAGTATTTAGTGGAGTTGCGCTCACGCTTTCTCACTAATAACGGCTACGATTTCCAAAAAGATATCAGTCCTTGGGTTGGCAATGAAGTAACAATTGCCATTCTTGCCCCAGACATGAAAAAAAATGCACCTACTGATGGAAGTGGTGCTACCAAAGAACAGTCGATGGTGATGGTTTTGCCAATAAAAAACCCACAAAGTGCTAAAACCATCTTGGCACAACCCAAAATGCTCAAAGGTGGCAAATTAGTCGAACGGACTTATCAAGGAATTACCATCAAACAAACTGAAGGGCAAAGTAAAGAAAACTTTTCCGCTGCCGTACTAGATCAACGTTTCTTAGTCATTACTGATAATCCTAAAGCCACAGAACGAGCGATTGATGCTTATAAAAATAAAACAACACTCGCTACAACAGGTGGTTTTGCAGATAATTTCCCGAAAATCGCCAACTACCAACCTTTCGCCCAGTTTTATGTAAATGTGCCAATAGCTGCTAAAATAGCAGCCGCCTCTCCAAACCGCCCTTTGCCCGCTCAAGTTTTGGCTCAACTTCAGAATAACCAAGGTTTAGCGGGGACAATTACTTTAGAGTCAGAAGGAATACGCTTAAAAGGCGTTTCTTGGCTTAACCCAAATAGTCAACGTACCCTAGCGGTAGAAAACAACGCTGGGAATATGCAAAACCGCTTACCAGCAGAAACCTTAATGATGCTTTCTGGGGGTAATTTGAAACGGTTGTGGGCAGATTATGTTTTAACATCTCACTCTAATCCAGTTTCGCCGATACCACCAGAAGCACTTAGAAGTGGAGTGAAATCACTCACCAATAATGAACTTGATTTAGATCGAGATTTATTAAGTTGGATGGGTGGTGAGTTTTCGGTTTCGGTGATGCCATCGATTGCCAAAGAAGGTTATAAAGAAGATTTTCGTGCGGCATTTGTATTCATGGTACAAGCAAGCGATCGCGCTTATGCTGAAGCATCAATAAAACGTCTGGATGACATCATAAAAAATCAATATCAATTCCAAATTCAACAAAACACAATCGCAGGTAAACCTGCTGTAAACTGGATTGCACCTTATGGAACCTTAACTGCTACCCACGGCTGGTTAGATAATGATGTCGCTTTTTTAATTATGGGTGCTCCTGTTACCAATAAAATTGTTCCTAAACCCAACAATACATTAGCTAGTACTTTCCCATTCCAAAAAACAGTTCCCTCAGATCCTAATCCGACAAACGGTCAGTTTTTCTTAGATGTGGAACGCACCGTGAAAAATTTTCCTTTACCGACGTTGTTCCCCAATCAAGAAACTGTACTCGAAGCAACGCGCTCAATTGGCATAACATCTGCCGTCAGCGACAGTCGTAGTAACCGCTACGACATTTTTCTCGAATTAAAAAAAGGTGATAAACCAGCACCTCTTCCGACTCCGACAATTACACCCACTCCGTAAGGGAAGACTATGCATTACCCGCATCTTTCTCAACAAAAATACAACTTACTTAAAATATGCCAAAAGCATTGATAGGTATAGTTTTTGAGAGAAGAGAATATTTGAGGGTA